>NZ_JAQGMM010000349.1 GCF_028292365.1 Caballeronia sp. | reverse complement strand
AGCAGCGAGACGCCGGGAATCGATGACAGCCCTTTCTGGCCCCCGGTAATCACGGCGTCGATACCCCATGCGTCCATCGGCAGCGGCATGGTGCTCAGCGTGCAGACCGCGTCGACAATCACCAGCGCGCCAGCGGCACGGGCGACCGAGGAGATTGATTCGAGACTGCGGTTCCAGACGGTATTCGATGTCTCGCCATGCACGATCGTCACGATCTCCGGACGAAACCGGTCGATAGCGTCCGCCACTTGCTGCGTGTCCGCCGCTGTGCCGTCGACCACGCTCAGCGTTTCCACCTGAGCGCCAGTTCGCCTCGCCATCTCGGCCATGCGCTCGCTGAAGAAGCCGTTGCAGATGCAGAGCACGCGCGAGCCTTTCCACGCAAGATTCGTGATCGCCATTTCCATGGCAGCCGACCCCGGTCCGGCTACGCCCATCACCCATTTCGATTCGGTCTGGAACACATACCGGGCCATGGTCTTGACCTGACCGATGACCGCCGCCATGGTCGAACCAAGATGGTTGATCACGACGCCGTTGGCTCGGGCCACGGCGTCGGGAATCGGTACGGGGCCGGCGCCCATCATCAGCAGAGGCTCTTCAGGAAGAATCGAAGAGAGCGGCAGGACCGTCGGACACGCGATGCTGAACGTATCCGGTGTGCCGGAATCTGCGGAGAAGGAATGTCGGTCGTTCATCGGGGTTCTTTTAATAAAGGCGTTGTCGGTTGGCCAAGGTTGGCTAAGCGGGCCGAACACGGCCGCGACCCGCTCACATTGCCCGCGGCCTGCGCTGGCCGAAACGGATCAGCAGCCAGTAGAAAGCGAATTTCCGTGTGGGCGAGAATACCGGTGCCGAGGCCAAAACAAAACGGCTATTTGGCTCGGACGTGCTGATCCAGACCTTCGAGCGCGGCGCAAGCTCAAGCGTTTCGCCTTCCCGCAGCCACCAGTCTTCGGATTCGCCTTCAATGGTCAGCCACACCGCACCCCGGCAAACCGTCAGGGTGTGAGGCCGATCGATGAGCCAGCAGGCTGGCGCATCATGGGGTTCCTGCTCCAAGGTCCGGATTTCACGCATGTCCCTCTCCCATCACGGCCGCTCACAGAGAGACGGCCTCTTGACTGCATTATTTATTTAAACTCCAATCTTAGGAATGTACAGTCGCGAACAGTTGTGCCGTACTGTTCAGTGATTTTCCCTGCACACTTCAAGAGATCAGGCAATGAACCTCGTCATCGATCCGCACAACGGCGTCCCCATGACCGATCAGCTCGTGACCGGCATTTCGGGTCTGATTCGCTCGCGGCAGCTTCTGGCCGGCGTGAAACTGCCGTCCATCCGGGCGCTGGCGGCCACCCAGCAGATCAGCCGGTTTCCTGTGATCGAGGCGTATGACCGGCTTTCGTCGCTGGGTTTTATCGTGCCGAAGCATGGTTCGGGCTTCTACGTGGCGAACCACATGGGGGGTGAGGGCAGCGCAGCGGGCGGCTCGGATCCTCGTCTTGCAGAGGAAGAATCGCATCAGATCCTGCAGCAGTTCAACTATCCAGGCGAGTCATTGAAGCTGAGCAGCGGCTTCGTGCCGGAAGCGTGGCGAGACATTGAGGGCATTGTCCAGACCGTTCGCCAGGTGATGCGGATGGACCCGAGCTGCGTGATCGACTACGCCATGCCGCATGGTGACGCGAATCTGAGGCACCAGATCCAGATGCGCCTCGCGGTCGTCGGCATTGAGGCGGACATCTCGAACGTCATTGTCACCAGCGGTGCGAGCCAGGCGCTCGACCTGGTCGTCCGGTTCATGCTGAAGCCAGGAGACACCGTGTTCGTGGAAGACCCCGGCTACTACAACCTGTTCGGTTTGCTCAAGCTGCAGGGTGTCAGGATTGTTGGCGTTCCGCGCCTGGCGAGCGGGCCGGATGTGGAGGTTGCAGAGCATTTGCTCAAGACCATCAAGCCGAAACTGTTCTTCATCAACACCGTATTTCACAACCCGACCGCGACGAATGTTGCACCGCAGGTCGCGTTCAAGTTGCTGCAACTCGCACAGCAGCACGACTTCATGATCGTGGAAGACGACATCTATGCAGACTTCCAGGCAACGCCGACTCAACGGCTTGCGTCGCTCGATCAGCTCGATCATGTGATCTACGTGGGCGGGTTGTCGAAGACGTTGTCGTCGTCGTTGCGGATTGGGTATCTGGCGGCCAAGCGCGATCTGATCAAGGATCTGGTCGACGTGAAGGTGCTCACCAGCCTGGGCGGTTCGCGCTTTAGCGAATGCGTGGTGGGGGCCTTGCTTGAGCGAGGCACGTACCGCAAGTATCTCGAACGTTTGCGGCGCCGCATTCACGACACGCTGTCAACAGCGGTTCAGCGTCTTGAGGAGAATGGTTGGGAAGTCTTCGATGAACCCACCGGCGGCAACTTTATCTGGACGCGTGTGCCTGGCGTGGAGGACTCGATGGTGCTGGTCGAGCACGCTTTGAAATTTGGTATCACGCTTGCGCCGGGGAGCTACTATCGGCCTAACGGCGAGGTGTCACCGTGGGTGCGGATCAATACGGCCCATACCGACGATGCGCGTGCTATCCGGTTCTTTGAACACATGGGAAAGGGCGCGGGCAAACCATAGCCGCGCGCCCTTGGGCACTTCGTGAGGAGGCGGATCTTCTATCTCTTCTATCTACTACGAAGGTCACCGGTTCCACGAACCACACGAATCAATCAGGACTCCACGTCTTCCAGGCTGAACAACTCGGTCTGATCATTGTACGAAAACACTTCCCCGTAGCGTCCCCAGTTGATCACCGAGTCGAGCGTGTCTTCCGCCGCGCCGTCAGTCAGGAAATCCTCCAGTTCCTGTTCGAAGCGTACGCGCGGAGCCCGGTGTCCCGGGCGCTCGTTCAACACCTTCTTGATGCGCGCGGCCAACGGCACGTGTTTCAACAGATGCTCGGCAAACATCATCTTGCGTTCATGAGTGCCCAGATCGGCGAATACGTGGGCCGACGGCGTCAGGTAGATATCCCCTTCACGCAGTTCGGCGAAACCCAGGTGCTGCAACATTTCCGCGATTGGGAACAGGTCGTCCACTTCCAGATGCAGCGAACGCGCGATCACTGGCATGTCCGCACGCCCGTTGTACGGCGCCACCGCGAGCGTCTCAATCAGGCCGGCCAGCAAGTTGGTCGACACATGCGGTAACCGGCTGCCGAACTCGAGCGTCTGCCTGGTCGCTTCACCGGATTGCCTCGCGGTCATCTTGGCGTAGATTTCATCGACGAGGGATCTGAATGCCGGATCCAGGCGATTACGAGGATGCTTGAACGGCACCTGGATCTCGGCGATCACCCGTCCCGGATTCGACGACAACACCATGATCCGGTCGCACATGAACACCGCTTCTTCAATGTTGTGCGTCACGATCAGCACCGACTTGATCGGCATCTTGCCCTGCGTCCAGAGGTCGAGCAGGTCGGTACGCAAGTTCTCGGCCGTCAGCACGTCGAGCGCGGAGAACGGCTCGTCCATCAGCAGCAACGTGGGGTCGACGACCAATGCGCGTGCAAACCCAACCCGCTGGCGCATGCCGCCCGATAACTCGCGCGGATACGCGTTCTCGAAACCGTCCAGCCCGATCAAATCGATTGCTGCCAGCGCCCGTGCGCGCCGAGGCGCTGCGCCTACGCCCTGCGCCTCCAGTCCCGCCTCCACGTTCTGAAGCACGGTCAGCCACGGGAACAGCGCGAAGGTCTGGAACACCATCGCCACGCCATCGGCGGGGCCTTCGAGCGGCTTGCCTTTATAAGTGACGTCGCCGGTGGTCGGCTCGATCAAACCCGCGATGATACGCAGCAGCGTGGACTTGCCAGAACCAGAACGTCCGAGCAATCCGACAATCTCGCCCTCGCGCAAGGAGAGGTTGACGTCGTCGAGTACGAGCAGGTCGCCCTGGCTTTTCTTGAAGCCCCGGGACACACCCTTGACGTTCAGGATCTCTTGGGTAACACGGGCCGCGGGGTTTGTCGGCGTCGTGGGGGACGCCACGTTGAAGTCTGAATTTGGCATGGAGAGGGATCCTCAATCGACTCGAAGCCTGGCTTCGGCAAAGGTGAACATGGGGCGCCAGAGCAGGCGGTTGAAAAGCGTGACGAACAACGACATGACGGCGATACCCAGGATGATCTTCGGATAGTCGCCCGCAGCAGTGGTCTGCGCGATGTATGCGCCCAGGCCGTGCGCGGCTACCTTGGTGTCGCCCCACTGCACGAACTCGGCGACGATACTGGCGTTCCATGCACCGCCCGAAGCGGTGATCGCACCCGTGACGTAATAGGGAAAGATGCCCGGCAGCATGGTCTGGCGCCACCACTGCCAGCCGCGAATCCGGAAGTTGGTGGCGACCTCGCGGTAATCATTCGGGTAAGCCGTGGCGCCCGCGATCACGTTGAACAGGATGTACCACTGCGTGCCGAGCACCATCAACGGCGACAGCCAGATCTCCGGGTCGAGGTGCCAACGCACGATCAGCACGACGGCCAGCGGAAACATCAGGTTGGCCGGAAACGCCGCGAGGAACTGAGCCACCGCCTGCAGCCTGCCCGACCAGCGCGGGTTCATGCCGATCCACACGCCCACCGGCACCCACACCACCACGGCGATGGCGATCAGCACCAACACCCGCACCAGCGTGTACAGGCCCAGCACGAAGACATGGCCGACCTCGCCCCAGCCGACCTCGGCATGCACGAAGGCGCCGAGCTGCCACACGGCGATCAGCACGTCG
>NZ_JAQGMM010000348.1 GCF_028292365.1 Caballeronia sp. | reverse complement strand
AAATGCTGGGCGCAATCGGTTCAGCTACTTCACGCCTGACTTGCAATTGGCGGCAGAAAAACGCCGGCGTCTCACGAGTGATTTACGCGCCGCGCTGCCGGGCGAGCAGTTCCAGATCTATTATCAGCCCATCGTTGATTTGGCGAATGGGGAAATCTACAAAGCCGAGGCACTGATCCGCTGGCTGCATCCTGAGCGCGGCACGATCAGCCCGCTGGATTTCATTCCATTAGCCGAGGACACGGGACTCATTGTTCCGATCGGAGACTGGATGTTCAAGCAGGCCGTGCAGCAAGCCCGGAAATGGCGCAACCAATTCCATCCGTCTTTCCAGATCAGCGTCAACGTGTCACCGGTGCAGATTCGTCAAGACAGTGTTCTGTGTACCCAATGGCCCGACTATCTGATCCAGGAAGGAATGCCGGGAGAGAGTGTTGCAGTTGAAATAACCGAGGGGCTGTTGCTGCATGCCGAATCGAAGATTGACGAAAAACTGCTGACCTTCCGTGATGCAGGTATCCGGGTCTCGATCGACGACTTCGGGACGGGTTACTCGTCTCTCGCGTATCTCAGGCGCTTTGACATCGACTATCTCAAGATCGACCGTTCATTCGTCCAGAACCTCGCCTTCGATGGAGACAATCAGGCGCTTTGCGAGGCGATGGTCGTACTGGCTCACAAACTGGGATTGAAAGTCATTGCCGAAGGGGTGGAGACAACAGAGCAACGGGATTTCCTGATTTCCGTAGGCTGTGATTTTGCCCAGGGATTTTTATATTCCGAACCGGTTCCGTCGGATCAATTCGAGGCGTTGGTATGGCCGGCTCTTGAGGAGAGCGTTGCCTGTCATGCAATTGCTACGACCAGCACGGCCGACGCATAAGACACGCGTATCCGGCAGCAATCGACAAAGAATCGACCGCCGCCGGGCACGTCCAGACATCGTCAGCTACCACGGGCATCACGACAAATGATGCACCTCTTGCAAGCCGAACACGGGCGTTGGAATTCCCTCCATCCGCGCCTTCAGTTGCAGCGATAAATACTGCGAGTAGTGCCGCGACTGATGCAAATTCCCGCCATGGAACCACAACGCCTGCTGCTGCGTGGGTTTCCACATGTTGCGCTGCTCGCCTTCCCATGGCCCTGGATCTTTGGTCGTATTCGATCCCAAGCCCCACACCTTCCCCACCTTGTCCGCCACTTCACGCGAGATAAGATCCGCGGCCCAGCCGTTCATCGACCCGTAACCGGTCGCGTACACAACCAGATCCGCTTCAAGTTCGCTGCCGTCGCTGAGCACGACCGAATGCTCTTTCAACTCGACCACATCCACGCCGCTCTTCAGCTTGATCTTGCCGTCAGCAACGAGATCCGACGCGCCCACATCGATGTAATAACCCGAACCGCGCCGCAGGTATTTCATAAAGAGGCCCGAGTCGTCATCGCCGAAATCGAGCATGAAGCCTCTCTTCTCCAGCCGATCATAAAACTCCGCATCACGCTCCCTGATCGCGTTGTAAACCGGGATCTGGAACTCGTGCAGGATCTTGTACGGAATGGATGCGAACGTCAGGTCAGCCTTCATGGTGGTCATGCCCGCCGCCACCGCGCGCTCGGAGTAAAGATCGCCCAGCGCCAAATCCATCAGCGAGTTCGACTTCACTATGTGCGTGGACGAACGCTGCACCATGGTCACATCCACGCCCGCTTCCCACAGCGCCCCGCAAATATCGTGCGCAGAATTATTCGCGCCAATCACCACAACCTTCTTGCCCTTGTAAGCGTCCGGTCCCGGATGTTTCGACGAATGATGCTGCTCGCCCTTGAACACATCCATGCCCTTGAACTTCGGCACATTCGCTTTGCCCGACATGCCCGTCGCAAGCACGAGTTGCTTCGGCCGCAGCGTCAGTTTTTCGCCGCCGCGCTCGACTTCCACGATCCATTCGCCCGCGGCTTCGTCATATTTGGCGGACGTGCAGGTGGTCGCTCCCCAGTAATTCAGCTCCATGACCTTGGCGTACATCTCCAGCCAGTCGCCAATCTTGTCCTTCGGTGAAAACACCGGCCAGTTGTCCGGGAACGGCAGGTACGGCATGTGGTCGTACCAGACCGGATCGTGCAGGCACAGGGTCTTATAGCGAGCGCGCCATGCGTCTCCGGGCCGCTCGTTCTTATCGATAATGATTGCCGGCACACCCAGTTGCCGCAGCCGTGCACCTAACGCAATGCCGCCCTGCCCGCCGCCGACGACCAAACAATACGGCTGCTTCCCATAACCCAGTGTCTCCAGTTCTGCCTCGCGATTCTCCTTCCAGCTAGTGCGGTCGACACGCGCTCCGTGTTCGGCGCCCATCGGCCGCTTGAAGCCCTTCGGTTCTTCGTGGCCTTTGAGTTCGGTCATGGTCGTGAGCAACGTCCAGATTTGCCCATCCTTTACGCGGATAAAACCCGTACCGCGCGCAACGCCAGTCTCGAACGTGATCCACGCTTGCGTCACGCCGTCCGCCTCGGTTGCCGTTTCGTTATCGGCAATCTTCAGCTTTGACGGCTTGACCGTGTCCAACTGCGAATCCAGCATCGCGGCAATCTGTTCGCGGCCTTCCATCGTCTTGATGTTCCAGGTAAACGCCACCAGGTCACGCCAATAACCGTCGGGCTGGAATAGCGCAACGGCCGCCGCTGTGTCGCCGCTTTTAAGCGCGGCTTCGAATGTCTCCAGGACGTGGGTAATGGTTTGATTCGGATTCTGCTCAGACATGGTCGCTCCTCCATGAGATACGGATCACTAAGTATCGATTGGTACCGATCAAAAAAATACGGGTTCTTTGCCCGCTAAAATAAAAACGCTTATCTGTTTCTAGCACCTGTGCGGCGCCACTATTCCAAACTTCGCTATGCGCCGGTACAACGTCGCCCGCGAGATACCCAGCGCCTGCGCCGCCACGACGGGCCGCCATTTAGCATCGGTCATCGCAGCGAGGATGCGGGCGCGCTCCAGTGTTTCGCTCTCAGACAACGCGGGTTGCGCCGTCGGCTTATTCGCTTTGCGTGGTTCCGCGGCCGATGTCGGGCTTCGGGAAGCGCGCACGACAGGCGGCCTCACACGCGCATGCAACGGCGAACCCGAGCCCACCAACCTGAACGAAATGAGGTCGCGTCCGGGGCGTACATCGAGCAGGCGTTCGGCGCGGATATCGAAAAGTTCGGAAACGTGGCGCGGCAACTGATCCAGCCCCGGAACACATTCCTTCGCGCGCCGGTTAGCGGCGATCGCGTAACCGCGTGCATCGAAGGCGATGAGTATTTCCGGCTGGGCCTCAACGTAATGCCGGCTGCGATGCGCGAGCAAGACCCAGCAATGCGTGGTTGCGTTGAGAAAGAAACCGTCCTCGATCAGCAACGCGCTTTGGCGCACGATATGGTTGACCAGCCGCTGGCTCTCGCGCTCTTCGGGCGAGCGCACTGCTGACGCATCCAGCACGCCGATCAATTCGCCTTGCACGCCGAAGATAGGCGATGCGCTACATGTCAACGTGGTGAACGCCGCGCGAAAATGGTCGGTCTTGTGGACGGTGATGGCCTCGGCGTCGAGCAGCACCGAAGCAACGCCGCATGTCCCTTCTTCACGTTCGGACCAGCACGAACCGGGATACAAACCCGCGCGCTTGAATTCATGGCGGCGATCGCGATCCACCCGGTAGTCGATGGTCACGCCCGCGGCATCGGTCAACATCACGCAGTAGTCGGCCTCGCGTACGGTTTCATGCAGTCGCGAAAGACATTGACCCGATGCACGCAGCACGGTTTCTTCGCGTTGCCGGACATCGCGCAATTCGGGAACGGTCAGGATGCGCGGACCAATGGTCGCGCCCGGGTCGAGATGATATTGCTCCAGCGACCGCCTATACGATGACGCCAGCCGCGACGCATCGGCACCGGGGCTGCTCATGCGGCCTTCTATCACGCTGCGCACGCGATCGATGTGTCTGGTCTGCGAAACATATGGCATGAAGAGCCTCCGGCGGATTCGGTGCGCTCGCGCCAATCACGACACGCTGCAACCCGAAAACTTAAACGCATGGTGACGTTTTAGCATGCGTGTTCCGGGAGATCACACCGCAGTGCACCATCGAGGTTGATGAGACGTTTGTCTCAATCAACTGCCTCAATCAACGACGTCGCGTTTCGTCGAGCGCAGCCATCTTCCGATAAAGCGTGTTACGCGATACACCTAGCATTCGCGCCGCCGCCGAGACGTTGCCGGCATGTGTCTCAAGCGCTGCCGCCACGGCCGACAGCGCGAGATCGTTCAGGCGAGCGCTGTCCTTCGCAAACGACGGCGAGATCGCTTGCGCGTTCGCGGCATCGCGTGCGTCATCGAAGAAATCTTGCGGCAGATGGTCCAGGCCGATGCACGTCTCATCGTCGTCGAGCATGGCGCATGCGGTCCTCAGCACGTTCGCCAGTTGCCGGAAGTTTCCGGGCCACGGGTGGCGGGTGAACGCCGCCAGCGCCTCGGGTGAAACCGTGATGGGTTCACCGGTCGTACGCTCGGCACGCAGGATCTTTTCGACGGTAGCGGCCAGATCGGTACGCTGACGCAACGGCGGCAACGTCACCAGCAGACCGTTGATCCGGTAGTAGAGGTCCTCGCGGAATTCACCAGCGGTGACACGCTCGCGCAGATTGCGATTGGTCGCGCAGATCAGCGCGAAATCCACGGGCACGGCGCGCGTGCTGCCGAGCGGCGTCACCGTGCGCTCCTGCAGCACACGCAGCAAACGGCTTTGCAATGAGAATGGCATATCGCCGATTTCATCCAGGAACAAGGTGCCGCCATCGGCTTGCAGGATCTTGCCGCACGCACCGCGCTTGGACGCGCCAGTGAACGCCCCTTCTTCATAACCGAACAACTCTGCTTCAATCAGTGTGTCCGGGATCGACGCGCAATTCACCGCAACGAACGGCCCGTCGCTACGCGGCGAGTCGCGATGCACCGCGCTCGCAAGGACATCTTTTCCGGTACCCGTCTCACCACCAATCAGGATCGGAATATTTTTACCGATCACCTTGCGCACCCGTTCAACGAGTGCCGCAACCTCGGCGTCGCCAGTCATCAGGTAGCGCAGACCGGAGAGTTTCGGCTGCGGTTCAGGGACGCGTTTGCGAGCGACGACGTCGATGACATCGCGGCTATCTGTTGAAAGTGCAACGGCCGGCGAGCGCCTCAGGTCCGCACTGGCAAAAACATTAACGCCACTGTGCAAGCACAGCGAAATCGTGCGTTCGACGGGCGCGCCCATGCCGCTGCGCATCCGGTCGAACAACTCGCCGCACGAGACGTTGAATAGCGACGACAAGGTGTGTGCACGCAACGAGGCAAGCGGCAAGCCGAACTGAAATTGCGCGCTTCGATTAGCCGATAGAAAGCGCCCATCGGCCCTGAACGCAGCAATGCCTTCCATCAACGTGCCGATAAACTCGGGCCGCCCGTGGAAATGGATTCGCAATGCTTCAGGGAAGGCGCTGGTGAACAAATGGTTCTCGATCATCTGCGCGGACATCTTGGCAAGCGCCATGGTGTGACGGCTGTGGCCGCGACAATCGCCGGTGACGTCGAGAACGCCCAGCAACTCGCCAAATGGATCGAGGATCGGCACGCTGGAGCATGCAAGAAAGCGGTTCGCGCGCAGGTAATGCTGATCGCCGAGCACCATGGTGGCATCGCCTTCGGCAATGGTCGTGCCTATCGCATTGGTGCCCTGCTGCTGCTCGCTCCACAGCGCGCCTGGACGCAACGCGACGCGGTCCGCACGGGCGAGGAAATCGTCGTCGCCGAGCGAATGCAGGATCAGCCCTTCGGCGTCGGTCAGTACGACCATGCTGTGCGTATTGGCGATCTGCCCGTAGAGCGTTTCTATGACAGGCAGCGCATGCGTGGAGAGCGCGCGATTCTGTTCGCGCTTGAGCCGGAGATCGGCTTCGCTGAGCACGCCGTAGTCGGGCCGCATGGCGTCCGACAGGCCGAAGCTGCGGGAACGTTCGTGCGATTGCCTGATGATATCCCGCCCTTTCATACGGCCGGCATGATCGCTGGCCAGCAGCGCGGATCGGCTTGATCCGCTTGAACGGTCGATAGAAACCGGGTTCATAACCATTGTCTCCTTCGCCAACATTCGCGGAAGGAGTCGGTCGTCAGCTCCGCCCGTCGCGTGGTCGATCGAGACAATGTACCACTGCTACAGCGTTCAATCCCGGGACTAGCCCGGGTTTAGCCAGTCACGTGCTCGACCGGGTGGCGTTCGAGCCAGGCGGATTCGGTATCGTCGAAAAGGCGCGATCGCGTGAGAAAACGCAACCCGCTAGGGCGTTCCAGCGAAAACATGCCGCCATTGCCCGGCACGCAATCGATGATCAACTGCGTGTGCTGCCAGTACTCGAATTGCGATTCGCTCATGTAGAACGGCACGCCGGCTATCTCGCCTAGCTTGACGTCAGACGAACCGACCATGAATTCGGCGACCGGGAAACACATGGGCGCGCTGCCGTCGCAGCAACCGCCCGACTGATGGAACAACACCTGCCCGTGTTCGGCCTTCAGCTTATCGATCAGTTCGATCGCCGCCGGTGTGGCGACCACGCGCGGAATTTCTTGTTCGGTCATAAGGGTTTCCACTGAACACAGACTATGGCGAGCCGCGGCGCGGCCCGCCATTCAGATCAAGCAACCACGTCGATCAGAAGAACCCGAGCGGCTTCTGGCTATAACTCACCAACAGGTTTTTCGTCTGCTGATAGTGGTCGAGCATCATCTTGTGATTCTCCCGGCCAATGCCCGATTGCTTGTAACCGCCGAATGCCGCATGTGCCGGATAAGCGTGATAGCAATTAGTCCACACGCGTCCAGCCTGGATGTCGCGGCCGAAACGGTAAGCCCGCGTACCATCGCGCGTCCACACGCCCGCGCCGAGGCCATAAAGCGTGTCATTGGCGATTTCCAGCGCCTGCGCTTCGTCCTTGAACGTTGTCACCGACAGCACCGGCCCGAAGATTTCCTCCTGGAAGATGCGCATCTTGTTGTGACCGCGGAAGACCGTCGGCTTGATGTAGTAGCCGTTCTTCAACTCGCCATCGAGCGTGTTGCGTTCGCCGCCGATCAGGCATTCAGCGCCTTCCTGCTTGCCGAGATCGATATACGACAGGATCTTTTCAAGCTGCTCCTGTGAGGCTTGCGCACCGATCATCGTCTTCGAGTCGAGCGGATGCCCCTGGCTGATTGCTGCTACACGCTTGAGCGCGCGTTCCATGAAGCGGTCATAGATCGACTCTTCAATCAGCACGCGCGACGGGCACGTGCAGACCTCGCCCTGGTTCAGCGCGAACATGGCGAAGCCTTCTAGCGCCTTGTCGAAGTAGCTGTCGTCGGCGTTCATGACATCGGCGAAGAAAATGTTCGGGCTCTTGCCGCCGAGTTCGAGCGTCACCGGAATCAGGTTCTGGCTGGCGTATTGCATGATCAGGCGGCCGGTCGTGGTCTCGCCGGTGAAGGCAATCTTGGCGATCCGCTTATTCGATGCCAGCGGTTTGCCGGCTTCCAGTCCAAAGCCGTTGACCACGTTCAGCACGCCGGCAGGCAACAGATCTTCGATCAACTCGAGCAGCACGAGTATTGAAGCGGGCGTTTGTTCAGCGGGCTTTAGCACAACGCAGTTGCCGGCAGCCAGCGCGGGCGCCAGTTTCCATATCGCCATCAGGATCGGGAAATTCCACGGAATGATCTGTCCCACCACGCCTAGCGGCTCGTGGAAGTGGTATGCGACCGTGTCTTCATCGATTTGTGAAATCGAGCCTTCCTGAGCCCGCACGCAGCCCGCGAAATAGCGGAAATGATCGATCGCCAGCGGGATATCGGCGGCCATGGTTTCGCGTAGCGGCTTGCCGTTATCGATGGTTTCCGCCACCGCGATGCGCACCAGATTCGCTTCCATCCGATCGGCGATCTTGTTCAGGATGTTGGCTCGCTCGGCGGGCGAAGTCTTGCCCCAAGCCGTCTTGGCTTTGTGCGCTGCATCGAGCGCGAGTTCTATATCAGCTTCGCGCGAACGCGGGATGGACGTGAACGCTTCGCCGGTGATCGGCGAGATATTATCGAAATACTCACCACCTACCGGCTTGACCCATTGACCACCGATGAAGTTTCCATACTGCTTTTTATACGGGAAGTCGGTGTTCAAAAATTGCATCTCGGCGTGATTCATGTGCGTGCTCCTCGCATGTCGGTGAGAATGACCGCCGCGACCATGATTGCCGCGACCGGTGGGAACAGGCGTGCGAGATGCGTGCCAACGGGCGTCTTGCAGGTGGGCAAAGGCAGTGGGCGGTATGCGCTTGCGCGAGAGGATGACCATGCGTTCCGTTTCGGAACACCCATGTTGAAAATCGTGTTGAAACGGAACAGTGCAGTGGCGCAATGTTCGAGCGCGACGCGCGGTGGATTTGTTGTGCAAACTACGGGTTCGGGCCGCGAATCACAGCGGTGGAGTGCGTTATAGGTGGGACTAGAGGAAGGGACACGCGATGTCATTAATCGGCGTTAACGCATTGGTATTCGATGTATTCGGCACGGTCGTGGATTGGCGCAGCGGCGTGGCGCGTGACACGGGGCTGTTTCTGGCGCGGCGTGGGATCAGCAGCATCGACCCGGTGGAATTCGCCGATGCCTGGCGTCGCCGGTATGGCCCTGCCATGGAGGAAGTGCGCAGCGGCCGGAGAGCATTTGTCCGGCTAGACGTGTTGCACCACGAGAATTTGCTAGCGGTGCTGGCGGACTATGGGATTGATCCCGCAAGCCTTCCGGCCGAGGAAGTCGATGCACTGAATCTGGCATGGCATCGGCTGGATCCGTGGCCCGATTCGCTGAGCGGCCTCACACGGCTCAAGGCCACTCGCATCATTGCGCCGCTCTCGAATGGCAACATTGCGCTGATGCTCGATATGGCGAAACGCGCGGGTATTCCATGGGACGCCATTCTGGGCGCGGAAGTCGTGCAGGCTTACAAGCCAATGCCCGAAGCGTATTTGCGAACTGCCGATGTATTGGGTTTGCGGCCGGAGCAAATGTGTCTGGTCGCAGCGCATAACAGCGACCTCGCAGCAGCGAGGCAATGCGGATACAAGACTGCGTTTGTGGCGCGCCCGACGGAGCATGGGCCGGGGCAGACCACGGATCTGAAGGCCGAAGCGGACTGGGACGTGGTCGCAAATGACTTCAATGATCTGGCGGATAAAGTGGGCGCTTAGGGAGGTTTAACCCAACTCAACCCGTCTGCCGCTCGACAATATAAAACCCGACATCGACCACGTTCGTTTCCGTCACGCCTTTCAGTCGCTCTAACAAACAGCGCGCCGCGCTTACGCCAATACGCGTGCCGTCCACGCCCACGGTAGTCAATTGCGGGCTCGTTTCCGAAGCGAACTCCAGGTCGCCGAAACCGCAGATGGCCAGTTGCGAAGGGACATCGATACCCCGGCGTTTTGCCTCGCCAAGCACGCCGATAGCCAGCAGATCCGAGCCGCAGAAAACTGCATCGAGCGATGGCATCTGTTCAAGAAGCTTAGGCAACGCAGCCTTGCCGATGGACACCGAACTGGGTGGTGCAACTATCACCTCCGCTATTTCATTGATGCCTGCGCGCGCCAGTCGCTCACGAAAGCCGGTGATACGCGCAATCGCGCGATCATCGTTGGCCGACACCAGCCCCGGATGCAAAACGCCCCTCGCCAGGAATCGCTCCGCAACCGCCACGCCCACTTGGTAATGCGAGAAACCGACGAGCATATCGATTGGCGTCTCTGTCATGTCCCACGTTTCCACAATCGGAATGCCGACATTACGCAACCGCTCGCGCAACGACTCCGTGTGCGCTACGCCTGTCAACAACACCCCTTCAGGACGCCGGCTCAACACGGCATCAAGCAGCGTTTCTTCGCTCGAATCGCTGTAGCCGCTCAACGCAAGCAACACCTGGTAGCCTGCCTTCGACATGGTCTCGCTGAACACCTGAATAGTCTCGGAGAACAAAGAGTGCGCAATGGTCGGGACAATTGCCGCGATCAGCCGCGACTTCGACGACGACAACCCGCCCGCCAGCCGGTTGGGCACATAACCCAGCTTCTGGACGACCTGTCGCACGCGCTCGAGCGTTTCCGGCGCGACTGATTCCGGATTATTGAAGACGCGCGAAACCGTGATGGGCGAGACACCCGCGACCGCCGCGACATCGGTAATACGCAGCCCTTTCGGACCGCCGCGCGAGCGCTTGGGCGAAGCAGGCGGAGCTTCGTCCCGGGCGTCGATGGTAGGTGCAATCGGCTTGTCGTTCGGCATGGTTCGCTTCGTTGCAGGAGGGCTTGACGCCGGTATTGTAGTCAACGCCGACCGGGTCTCGTCATAAGAACGATACCGCTGCGCCCTACGTCGCTTCCACCCTCCTGCCATTGGCCGCCTCCTGCGTTCCGTCATGACGATTGCGGCGAATCAAAATCAGCGTGACGACGCCGAACGTAAAGAGACACGCCGCAGGAATCAGCATGGGCGCCTTCGTGCTGCCGCTCATTTGCCGGACCCATGGCACGAGATTCTGCGCAATAAAACCGCCTACGTTCCCCAGCGAATTGATCGCCGCTATTCCTGCTGCGGCCCGCGCGCCGGTCAGGAACTTCGACGGCAGCGTCCAGAAACACGGCAGCAGCAAATACATGCACGGCGCGCCAAGACTCAACGCAATGAAACGCAACGTGTTGGTCGGCAGGAACACGCTGCCGAGAAAGAACATCACACCCAGCACGGACGCACAGAGCATCGCGGTCATCGTGCGGTCGGCCGCGCGCAACTTCGATGGCAGCCATGCGAGCGCGATAGTCGCGAGCAGCCACGGCACGATGTTGATCAGCCCGTTGACGGTATTGCTGACACCGAACCCCTTGACGAGCGTCGGCAGCCAGTAGCTTACGCCATACACCGACATGGACAGCATCATGTAATACAGCGCCATGCCAATCACGCGCGGTTCCGTCAACACACTAAGGAACTTTGTCTTGCCCGCTTCGGTTTGCGCTGCGAGGGCGCGTTCGTTATCGAGCGTATCGGCCAGCCATGTCTTTTCGGTATCCGACATGAATTTTGCTTTGAGCGGAGACTCCGGCAAATACAGCAGCACGACGGCGGTCAGGAGAATCGACGGTATGCCCGTGACAATAAACACGAGCTGCCAGCCTTGCAGACCAAGAAGTCCGCCCTTGTCCAGCAGCCAGCCGCAAATAGGCGCGCCCACCATATTGCCAAGACTGCTGCCCACTGTGAAATACCCCAGCATCCGCACCCGATGCCGCGATGGAAACCACAAGGTCAGGTAATAAATCACGCCCGGATAAAGCCCGGCTTCAGAAGCGCCGAGCAGGAAGCGCAGCACGTAGAACGTGGTGGCGTTTTTCGTGAACGCGAGCAGCACGGTGACAATACCCCACGTCAACATGATGCGTGCGATCCAGCGCGGCGCGCCATACTTGTGCAGCAGCACATTGCTCGGCACTTCGAAGATCAGATAGCCGATGAAAAACAAGGACGCACCCAGCCCATAAGCCACTTCGCTCAAACCGAGGCTGCCCAGCATCTGCAGCTTGGCGAAGCTGATATTCGATCGGTCGATATACGCGATCAGATAAAGCAAGCCAAGCAGCGGCATCAGCCTGAATGCCAGCCGATTGATCAAGGGTGTCTCATCTATCGCTTGCGGAACAGTATTCACCGTGTCTCCTGCAGCCCGCTGCGTGCCAGCGAACCGTTGTATGGGTCGTTATTGTTTTTGTGCGCGCCATTGCGCGTAAGCCGCAAGCGTTTCTTCATTCGGCGGATACGTCCCGCGCAACGGCCTGCCTTCATCAATACGTTGCGAGATGAAGATTTCCAGTTGCTCCTGCTCGGTCGCATCGCGCGCCACCTCTTCCGCCATTTCGTGCGGCACGATCACGACGCCGTCCACATCGGCGACCACAATATCGCCCGGATACACTGCCACGCCGCCGCACGCGATTGGCACGTTCATATCCACCGCGTGATGTTTGGCGAGGTTCAACGGCGCGCTCGCGCCGGCACACCACAGCGGCAGGCCGAGGTCGGAAATCGTGCCACTGTCGCGCACTGCACCGTCGGAGACCATGCCCGCCACGCCGCGCTTCGCCAGCCGGAGCGCGAGAATCGATCCCACCGATGCCACCGATCGGTCGCCGCGACAGTCCTGAACCAGCACGCTGCCCGGCGGCGCGCTCTCCACCGCCTTGCGCTGCGGATGATCGGGGTCCTGGAAGACGCCCACGTGATCGAGGTCTTCTCGCGCGGGAATATTGCGCAACGTAAACGCCGGTCCAACGAGGTTCGGTGCACCCGGTGCGGGTTTGACGAGCGGCGCGACGCCTTGCAGGAATACGTTGCGCAAGCCACGTTTGAATAACTGCGTGGTGAGCGTAGCCGTGCTGACGTGGCGCAACAGGTCCAGCGCAGCGCTGCTGACGGAGGTGTCGGATGGATTCATATGGAGTGCTCTGAATAGGGTTAGTGAATCTCGGGTTCGTCGCGATGCGCACCCGTCGTTGCTGCCACGGTCTCAGACGACGCGGCCACCGGTTCTTCCAGGAAATCGAAGTCGCAGCCCTTGTTTGCCTGCGTGACGTGAAGCTGATGCATCACGCCGAAGCCGCGCTCGAACGGACGTTTCGGCGCCTTCCACGCTTCTTTGCGAGCAGCGAGTTCTGCGTCGCTGACATCGAGATGAAGCCGTCGGCCGGGCACATCGAGCTCGATCATGTCGCCGTCTTTTACCAACGCAAGCGGACCACCAACGAACGATTCCGGTGCCACATGCAGCACGCACGCGCCGTAGCTCGTGCCGCTCATGCGGGCGTCCGAGATCCGCACCATGTCTCTTACCCCTTGCTTCAGCAGCTTCTGCGGGATCGGCAACTGGCCCCACTCGGGCATGCCCGGCGCACCCACCGGACCCGCGTGTTGCAGCACGATCACGGACTCCGCGGTGATATCGAGTTCTTCGCTGTCGATGCGCGCCGCCATGTCGGCGTAATCCTTGAATACGACGGCCGGTCCGCGCGCCTTCAGCAGATGCTGTTCCATGGCGGCCGGCTTGATGACGGCGCCATCCGGCGCGAGGTTGCCGGTCAGCACCGCGAGGCCATCGCGCTCGACCACCGCATTGGCACGCTTGCGGATCACGTCTTCGTCGAAGATCTCCGCGCCCGCGATGTTTTCGCCGAGCGTCGACCCGCTGACTGTCATCTGCGTGCCGTCGATCAGGCCGCCCAATTCGACGAGCAGTGCGCGCAAACCGCCCGCGTAGAAGAAGTCTTCCATCAGGTATTTACCGGCCGGGCGCAAGTTCGCGAGCACCGGCGTGATGCGCGCGAGTTCATCGAAGCGCGCGGTTGTCAGGTCGATGCCCGCCCGGCGCGCGACCGCCACCAGATGCACGATCGCGTTCGTGGAACCCGACATCGAAAGCACGGTGGTGACGGCGTTATCGAAGGATTTCGCGGTCAGGATGTCCGACGGTTTCTGGTCGGTCCAGACCATCTCCACAATCCGCTGGCCAGTCAGCGATGCAAACTGCGCGTGCCGTGAATCGACTGCGGGTATCGACGAAAAGCCGGGCAAGGTCAAGCCGAGGGATTCGGTGGCGGTGGTCATGGTCGACGCCGTGCCCATGGTCATGCAATGACCCGGCGAGCGCGCAATGCCGCTTTCGATGCCCTTCCATTCCTCTTCCGTGATCTTCCCGGCGCGCAGTTCCGCCCAGTATTTCCAGGTGTCCGAGCCGCTGCCGAGCGTGCGGCCGTTCCAGTTGCCGCGCAGCATCGGCCCGGCGGGAAGGAAGATTGTTGGCAGGTTCATGCTGATCGCGCCCATCAGCAGGCCCGGCGTGGTCTTGTCGCAGCCGCCCATCAGCACGCAGCCGTCGAACTGATACGACTTCAGCAATTCCTCGGTTTCCATCGCGAGGAAGTTTCGATACAGCATGGTGGTCGGTTTCTGGAACGGCTCAGCGAGCGTCATCACGGGCATCTCGACGGGGAAGCCGCCAGCCTGCCAGACGCCGCGCTTGACCTCCTCCACGCGTTGCTTGAAGTGCGTATGGCACGAGTTGAGTTCGCTCCACGTATTGACGATGGCAATGACCGGCTTGCCCATGTAGTCGGATGGGTGATAGCCCATTTGCGCGGTGCGCGAACGGTGGCCGAACGAGCGCAGGTCGTTCACGCCGTACCAGCGATAGCTGCGTAATTGTTCAGGGGTCTTGCGCGGGGCCGTCGGATTTGAGGACAAGCTGATCTCCTTGATAGCGCTACCAACGCGCTCTTGAATGGGCGAATGGTAGCGCTATCATTACGGAACGTCCGTAAGGGATTTCACGAATAGGGAGGGGTTGTTTGCAAATACCGCTGTGCATCCAACCACGATTGATGACGACCGGAATATCCCGCCGTATTTTGCGCTGCTATCCTCGCCGCATCCCGTTCATGCCGGGCCGACACCGTCCTGACCGCGTTGCGCGATGCTCGATGCGTATGCGTCTCAAGGCCGGCGCGGGTAGGAAACCCATTTAATAACGCATGGGAGGTTCGCCATGCTGCGATCGTTCGATCAACTCTGTCATCCAGCCGACAAGGGCCTGCTGGTCGCTGCCGACCACGGCCACGCGACGCTCACCGGCGGCGGCACCTACGCCATGCCGTGGCACTGGCATGATTGCCTGATGTTCATCCTGCCGAGCCACGGCGCCGTCGAGCTTCGGCACGAAGACCAGCGCGCGGGGACCTGGCTGTCGCAGGATCGCTTCGCGGTGGTGCCATCGGGACGTGCGCATCAGACCCGGGCAGGCTTCGCCACGCACACGCATGTGGCCGTCTACGTGACCGACGACGCGCTGCAAAAGCTCGATACCGGAATTGGCTCACTCGGCGAATTCCGCCGGCGCACGCGCGTCCCCCTCCTCGTGCGCCGAACCGCCGCTATTCGCGCGCTGCAGGAAATCTCGCTGCGTAACGACATGGGGACCTATGGCGGCCCGATGATCCGCCAGGCCTTGTCGTCGGCGTTGCTGATGCAGTGCATTGGCGAGGTCATGGCCGGCGAGACGGTGCCGGGGACTTCACCCCGCGAGCACGGCATGGCGCTGGTTGCCGAACTCGAAACCTACATTACTCGCCATGCCGATCAGGACATTCCGCTCGACGCCCTCGAAGAACGCTTCGGCATTTCCCGCCGTCACATTACGCGCCTGTTCCGCGAAGGCACCGGCCTGTCGATCGGCGAGTTCCAGCAGCGCACGCGTTACGAGAACGCCTGCCGGCTGCTCGCCGAGACGGATCTGCCGGTCGGCGAAATAGCCTTTCGCGTCGGTTTCGAAAGCGGCGCGGCCCTCGCGCGCGCCATGCGCCGGATTGGCGATCATTCGCCCTCGGACCTGCGTACAGCCATGGCCCGTTCGGGCAAAAAGTAAGGCCCGTTCAAGCGCGCGGCGCCTTTTTGATCTCCGTAATCTGACTGGATGGAAACACACTCCCCGGTCAGCGGGGATCATCCCGTCATGCCTCAGCGTCACACCATTCGCCACTCCGTCGAACTCGTCAGCGTGTTCGCCGCCGGCCCTGGCGGCGGCAACCCTGCGCCTATCGTGGTCGATGCGGCCGGCATGTCCGACGCGCAAATGCAGGAAGTGGCGCAACGCTACGGCCACGAAAGCGGCTTCGTCCTGCCGGCCGCGCCCGGCTCTGACTGCGATTACGAGTTTCGCTTCTGGGTCCCCAATCACGAGATGCCGATGTGCGGACACGCCACGGTCGGCGCCGTCTGGCTGCTCCATCAAAGCGGGCTATTGCAGCGCGACCGGCTGAGCATCCAGACCCGCAGCGGCAAGGTCAGGATCCGTATCACCGGACACACGGCCGAGGGTGCCGCAGTCGAAATTTCTCAACCCGCGGGCCGTATCGAACCTTTGACGGAAGCGCAACTCAGCCGCGACGAGATCCTCGATGTGCTTGGCATCAACACCGCGCAACTGGCGCCCCTGCCGATCCAGAACGCCTGCACAAGCCGCGTCAAGACGTTGATCCCGCTCACCAGCACGGCCGACCTCGACAACCTTCAGCCGCGCTTCGAGAAAATCGAGGCGCTGTGCGAGCGGATCGGATCCACGGGCCTCTACCCCTACGCCACCTTCGACGCGGGCCGGCAAATCTTCGACGCCCGGCAGTTTCCGCGCGCCTCGGGTTATCCGGAAGATGCAGCCACCGGGATCGCAGCCTCTGCACTGTCTTTCGGCCTCCTGACCAATGGCATGGTTGAAACGTCCGAACGGACCATCACGATCCGCCAGGGACGCGCGATGAAACGCCCGTCGCAGATCTCGGTGCGCTTCAGTTTTGACGCAGGTCTCGAGCCTGGCCACCCGGACGGCTGCTGGCTCGGCGGCCCGGTTTGTTTCGAAGCGCACGCCGGAGGCCCGTCATGACGATCGATATCGCCGGCCGGCTCGCTCAACTGGGCCTGACGCTGCCCGTTGCGCCATCGCCGCGAGGCCTCTACGTCGGTGCGGTGATCCACAACGACATTGCTCTTATCAGCGGCCAGGTCAGCCGTGTCGGCGACGAGATCATCACCGGACCGGTCGATCGTGATACGCCGCCCGACGTCATCCGGCTCGCGGCACGGACCTGTGTACTCCGCGCCCTGAGCGTGCTCGTTGCAACACTGCCGTCAACGACCGCAGTCGATCGCGTCCTGTTCCTGCGCGGTTTCGTCCATGCCGCGCCCGGCTTCGTGAACCACAGTCAGGTCATGGATGAGGCCTCTACCCTGCTCCACGACATCTTCGGCGAAAGCGGCCGGCATGCGAGATCCGCACTCGGCGTTGCAAGTCTGCCGGGCAACGGTTTGCTCGAGATCGAACTCACAGTCGCGTTGACTCCGGTACCTCGTGACCGTCCACAAGAACACGCCGGCCGCGGCATCGACACCCAGCAATAAACACCAAGCCATAACAAACACCGGACCGCTGTAGAAACGGCAGGCCCGGCACGATTCACTTACCCGTGGAGGCAACACCATGAATCGCCGTCAACTGCTGCAACTCAGCCTGGCCGCCGCGCCCGCCATCCTGCTGTCCCGTGTCGTGCGCGCTGCCGACGCCGAACTGATCGTCGGCTCCAACGTCGGCGCGCCGCCGTTCGTGTTCAAGCAGGGTGACTCTTATAGCGGCTTCGACGTCGAAGTCTGGAACGAGATCGCAAAGGGCATGAACCGCAAATGGCGCCTGCAACCGATGGAGTTCGGCGCGCTGATCCCGGCACTTCAGACCCGCAATATCGATGTGATCGTGTCGCAACTCTTCATCAAGCCGGAGCGCCAGCAGGTGATCGATTTTTCCGATCCGTACTATAAAAGCGGCCTGATTGCACTGACCCGCGCGGACAACACCACCATCCACACGCCGGCCGATCTTGCCGGCAAACACATCGGAACCGAGACAGGCACGCTCGCGGTCGGATACATCAAGGACCACATCAAGGACGCCACCGTCGAGCAGTTGCCCAGCATCAATAACGCGCTGCTGGCGCTCGAAGCCGGCCGCACCGACGCAGTCGTCTACGACAAGCCCCAAATGCTTTACTACGCCAACAACGCTGGCAAGAACAAGGTCAGGGTGGTGCAGCCGGCTCTGGAGGGTCTCGATGTCGGCATCGGCTTCCAGAAGGGCAGCCCCCTGGTCGCCGCGGTCAACGTTCAACTCGCCGCCATGAAGGCCGACGGGCGGCTCCAGGCACTCGGCCGCAAATGGTTCGGCGAGGCGTCGTCATGAGCTTTGACTGGGCGGCAGTCATTGCCGCGCTGCCGGACCTGCTGCAAGGCCTTCAGCTTACCCTCCTGATCGCACTGGCTGGTCTCGCCGGCGGCATCGTCCTCGGCATCCTCGCGGGCGTGGCGCTGACCTACGGCGGCCGGCTCACCGTCTTGCCGGCCCAGCTCTATGTGGCATTGATCCGCGGGACGCCGATCGTGGTCCAGGTGATGTTCGTTTACTTCGCATTGCCGATCATGATGAATATTCGTATCAGCGGGACGAGCGCCGCCATCATCACGCTGGTCGTCAACTCAGGCGCCTATAACGCTGAGATCATTCGCGGCGCACTCGACGGCGTGCCGTTCGGACTCCGCGAGGCGGGCCTGGCGATGGGGCTGCCTTTTCGCACCGTGCTGCTTCACGTCATCACACCCATCGCCTTTCGGCGCGCGCTGCCGGCAATGGGAAACCAGTTCGTCAACCTGGTCAAGGACACCTCGATCTTTCTGGTTATCGGCGTCGGCGAACTGACCCGGCGAGGCCAGGAAATCATGGCCGCTAACTTTCGGGCGGTGGAAATCTGGACTGCCGTGGCGGTCATCTACCTGCTTGTGATCAGCGTGCTCGCGCTCGGTCTGCGAGTGCTTGAACGGAGAGTACGCCTGCCATGAGCATGATCGATTTTCAGCAAGCCTCGAAGCGCTTCGGCGCCAACGTCGTTCTCCATCCGCTCGATCTTGCGATCGAACGGGGAGAAGTTGCGGTGATCGTTGGTCCATCAGGGTCCGGCAAATCGACGATGCTACGTTGCATCAACGGGCTCGAAAAAATCAGCGGCGGCGATCTGCGCGTCGACAGTATCAGCGTGCTGGGTTCCGCGCGCGACATCAGGCGCATCAGGCTGGAAGCCGGCATGGTGTTCCAGCAGTTCAATCTTTTTCCGAACCTCACAGCGATGCAGAACGTCATGTTCGGACCGATCCGGGCGCGTCGCCAAACACGGGCGGAAGCGCGCGAGATCGCTACCGCGCTTCTGCATAAAGTTGGTCTGTCCGAGCGGATGCATCACTATCCATCGCAGCTTTCCGGTGGTCAGCAGCAGCGCGTCGCCATTGCGCGGGCGCTCGCGGTGCAGCCAAAGCTGATGCTGTTCGACGAGCCGACTTCGGCGCTCGATCCGGAGCTGCGCCAGGAAGTTCTCAAGGTGATGCAGACGCTCGCGAGCGAGGGCATGACGATGGTCGTGGTCACTCACGAAATGGGCTTTGCGAAACGCGTGGGTTCGCGCCTGCTCTTCATGGAAGCCGGCCGCGTGGTGCACGACGGCAAGCCCGTCGAGATGCTGTCGGCGCCGCCGGGAGAACGCTTTCGCGACTTCCTGCAGCACGTTAATTGATGCCCCCGCGTTTTCACGACCGCACGCCATAGGAATCTGTAGCCAAGATGATCTCTTCACATTTCAAAAGCGACTACGGCTTTCGCCGGGACAGCGTCCGGCACAGCAACTGGCGCGACGCGCCCTGGAACGTCTGGGCCTTTCGCCATGTCCACGAGCTGATCCCGACGGCGCGGATCCCGGCCACGTCCGGTCTCGCCGAAGATCCCAAGGTCGATGCCACCGCGCTGACCGAACACGAAGTTGTGCTTGAGGGCGAACGCCGCACGGTCGCGACCATTCTACGGCAGACCTCGACCGATGCCATCACGGTGATGCGAGCCGGGCGTTTTACCGCTGACTTTCACGCACCGCACTTTACGCTGCAGAGTCGCCATATTTTGTTTTCGGCCAGCAAGTCAGTCGCGGGGTTGCTCGCCGGCATACTCGTCGGCGACGGTCTTCTGGACCCCGAAGCTCCGGTAGCGCATTACGTGCCGGAGCTCGCGCAGTCGGCCTTTGGCGATGCCCGAGTCAGGCACGTGCTGGATATGCGCACGAGCCTCGCGTTCAACGAAGACTATCTCGACCCGAACGGTGTCTATGCGCGTTATCGCCGGGCCGGCCTGTGGGACCCGCGGCGAGACGGTGAGGAACCGGAGACGGTGATCAGCTTCCTTGCTTCGCTGCCCAAAGGCACGGGGGAGCACGGTGGTCCTTTCCACTACTGCTCACCCAATTCTGACGTGCTTGGCCT
>NZ_JAQGMM010000347.1 GCF_028292365.1 Caballeronia sp. | reverse complement strand
AACACACTTCTATCCGATGGTTCTAAAGCAATCGGCACAAACTCATGCGCTTCCTGAGTCGGCTTTTTAGGTTCTTTTAATATCGATGACATCGCGCGACCGCTCAGCATCCATACTTCGAGCGCTCGCTGAATGCGCTGTGAATCATTGGGCGCCAGACGCGCCGCCGTTTCCGAATCAATCAGATTCAATCGCGCATGTAAAGCTGGCCAGCCGTCGCGCGCCGCTTCTTCATCGAGTTGCGCGCGTATTTCCGCATTCGCCTCCGGCAAATCATTTAATCCGCGCGTCAAGGCCATGAAATACAACATCGTGCCGCCGACCAATAACGGAACCCGTCCCCGTCCTTCAATCTCCGCCACCAGACGCAATGCATCGTTCCGAAATTGCGCAGCCGAATAAGACTCGGTCGGATCGATGATATCGATTAAATGATGCGGCGCCAGCGCGCGCTCTTCTTCAGTCGGTTTTGCCGTGCCAATATCCATGCCGCGATAAACCAGCGCTGAATCCACGCTGATGATTTCCACCGGCCGGCGCTGTGCGAACGCCAAAGCCGCAGCCGTTTTTCCCGATGCCGTCGGTCCCAATAAACACGCAACCCGACATGCAACCCGCCGCGCGCTCATTGGCCGCGCATGAAAAGTCGATCGAGATCGCCGAGCGTCAACTGGAACCAGGTCGGGCGGCCGTGGTTGCATTGGTCGCCGCGCTCGGTGGCTTCCATCTGGCGCAACAGGCCGTTCATTTCGTCCAGCGTCAGCCGCCGGTTTGCTCGTACCGCGTGATGGCACGCGAGCGTGCCGAGCAATTCATGCTGGCGCTCGGTCAATACCCGCGAGCCGCCGTAAGCCTGCAAATCCGAAATCACCGCACGCGCGAGAGATTGCAAATCGGCATCTTTCAGCAGGGCAGGGACCGCGCGGATCGCGATCGACCCCGGCGACAGAATCGCCAGATCGAATCCCAACGCGTCCAGCACTTCGCGCTCTTCTTCGACCACGCCCATTTCCACGGCATCGACGGTCATCGTCACCGGAATCAGCAACGGCTGAACCGCGATTGCCCGATCAGCCAGCGAGTTCTTGAACTGCTCGTACAGGATCCGCTCGTGAGCCGCGTGCATGTCGACGATGATCAAACCCTGCGCGTTCTGCGCCAGCACGTAGATGCCGTGAATCTGGCCGAGCGCGAAGCCAAGTGGCTGTTCATCGGCAACGATATCCGGCGCGCCTGGCATTGAGGCGTAGAGCGGTGCGCTGGGCTGGTTCGGAGAGTAGGAGTCAGAAGAGGAGGTGACGCCAGCAGCAAGCGCGGCGCCCTGCGGCGTGCCGGCGTTCACATCGCGGCGGCCGAACAACGCGTCGTACAGCGCCAGCGGCTGCGCGACCGGCAGATTGCCCTGCGTCATCCTCGATTGCCGCAGCCAGTTCGTACCGTTATCGTTTCTCTGCCCCGAATTCAGCGTGGAGTCGTTCAGCGAACCGGTGCCCATCCCCGCCACACCTGCACCCGCGTAAGGCCGTGCACTAAACGAAGCGATTCCTGTCGGCTGCAACTGCGCGGCGTGACCACCGGCCGTCGTTTCCGGTGATGCCCCCGCGTTACGGGCCAACGCCCGCTGCACGGCATGGAACACGTACTGATGGATCGAGCGTGAATCGCGAAAACGCACTTCGATCTTCGATGGATGCACGTTCACATCGACGGATTCCGGCGGCAGATCGAGAAACAGCACGTACGACGGATACCGGTTGCCGTGCAGCACGTCCTCATACGCGGCGCGTACGGCGTGCGTCAGCAGCTTGTCGCGCACGAAGCGCCCGTTGACGAAGAAATATTGCTGGTCGGCGCGGCCGCGGCTCGCGGTCGGCAGGCCGGCGCAGCCATACACGGCCAGCGGTCCGGCGCGTTCGTCGAGCGGCAGATGCGCGGTGGCGAAGACCTCGCCGAGAATTTTTGCCACGCGCGTGGACGGGTCCGACGCATTCCAGTGCTCGACGGCTTTGCCGTTATGAATCACCGATATCGCGATGTCCGGCCGCGCCAGCGCCACGCGCCGGATCACTTCCAGGCAATGCCCGAGTTCGGTCTGCTCGCTTTTCAGGAATTTGCGGCGCGCGGGAGTGTTGAAGTACAGCTCGCGCACTTCCATCGTGGTGCCGATTGTCCCGGCCGCCGGCGAGATCGCGCCCGTCTGGGCATCGATACGCGTGGCATGTGCGCAGGTCGCCGTTCGACTGGTGATGAAAAGCTCTGCCACCGACGCAATCGACGCCAACGCCTCACCGCGAAACCCCAGCGACGCCACCGCTTCCAGCTCGGCAAGCGAGCGGATCTTGCTGGTGGCGTGGCGTAACAAGGCCAGGGGAAGTTCGGCGGGGGGAATGCCGCAGCCATCGTCGACGATCATGATCCGTTTCACGCCGCCTTCGTCAAGCGTGATCCGCAAGCTCGACGCGCCGGCGTCCAGCGCGTTTTCGAGTAACTCCTTCACCACGGACGCCGGGCGTTCGACCACCTCGCCCGCCGCGATCTGGCTGATCAGCTGGTCTGGCAGTTGCTGAATGGCGCGCGGCAAGCGCCCGGCGGCGGGGGAATTGGATATCGTGTCGGATGAATCGATGAGATCGGGCATGCCGAAATTATAAAGCTTCACGCCCGTGAACGATTTCGCCGCCGTCCGGTCTGCCACTACGCGTTCGCCAGAGTCTCCCAACGGCGCACTGTTCCATGCGTTCCTGAGCGGCGCAAACGGGCAAATTGGCGTTAAAACCCGCCAATGAACCCACGTTTCGCGAATTTTCGGACGTCGAGTTCGGTATCATGGCGCGACTGTTTTTATCGCGACGTTTTGCAACGACATGCCCGCGCATGCACGCTATTGTTGCTGGTTTCCCGCTCATTTCATCTTGGTCGAGGCCCCCTTTTGGATACGCTGCTGTCATTCCTGAGTCTTATTCTCCATATCGACAAATCGCTCGGCTTTTTCATCCAGCATTACGGCGGCTGGGTGTACGCGGTGTTGTTCCTGATCGTGTTCTGCGAAACCGGGCTCGTGGTGTTTCCGTTCCTGCCGGGCGATTCGCTGTTGTTCATTGGCGGTGCGTTCGCGGCGAGCGGGTCAATGGATCTTGGCGCACTGATCGTGCTGCTGCTGGTCGCGGCGATCCTCGGGAACACGGTGAATTACTGGATTGGCCGCGCGATCGGCCCCAAGGTATTCGATACCCATATCCCCATGCTGGAACGTTTCCTCGATCGCGAAGCACTCCGCAAGACGCACGGTTTCTACGAGCGGCATGGCGGCAAAACCATCGTTCTCGCGCGCTTCGTGCCGATTGTGCGGACGTTTGCACCATTCGTAGCGGGCGCATCGGCGATGAAAGCTTCGCGTTTTCAATTGTTCAACATACTCGGCGCACTGATCTGGGTATTGCTGCTCGTATTGCTCGGTTATTTCTTCGGCAATATTCCATTTATTCGTCAGTATCTGAACGTGATCGCGTTGATCGGCGTGTGCGCGGCGATCGTGCCGATCGCGCTGGGCGCGTTGTGGAAAGTCATGCGGCGTAAAGCGAGTAATTAAGTCGGATTGAGTGGTTCGACAAGTGTGAATATCACGGGCACGGTATTCGGCCCGCCAGCGTCTTCGCCGCCAAAACGTAAAAGGTTAGAATGCCGAATTGTCGGCTCGGTGTTTCGAATATCGAGATGAACGAGTCTGGTATTTCGTGAACAAACGTTAAATGTTTTATGCTGGCGAAGCTTGGCGAGGTCTTATAGCAAATGTTGGAACGAACAAGACGTGAAGCGGGAGCGGCGTGTCACTGGCGCCGTCTCAGGCTGGTGGTGGCGGTGCTGGGTGTAACGGCGCTACTCTCCGGCTGCGGGATTTTTGGCTGCGGCGGCAGTGCGACGAACGGCGGGGCTTTCGGCGGATGTGGCGCCGGCATGCGGTTCTGAGCGCTTAGACGCAGCCCGGAAATATCGATAACAGGAAGTCAGGGAAGACGGCAAGCATGGCGGTATCGCGTTCAGGTAATTCAGGATGGGCCGTCAACGGCCACGGGGGAGTGCTCGGTGCGCTCGTTTCAATTGGCGTCGCTGTTTCGATCGCCGGTTGCTCCACGGCGCTGACGCCCGCGCCTATCGTCGAGCAGTCGACGGGCGGCACGAGTTCGCCAGCACTGATCCCCACTACGCCGCCGGGCGCCGGGTCAGCCGCTGGACCGGCCGCCATCGCGCCGGTGCAGGCGGATGCAGGGCCGGGGTTTTATCGCGTGAGGCCGGGCGATACGCTTTATGGCATCGCCCGGGCGCAAAAACAGCGTCCGTCCGATCTCATCAAGTGGAACAACCTGCCTGAAAGCAAGCAGGTCAACATCGACCAGTTGTTGCGCGTGGCGCCGCCAGCAGGAAGCGCTGGCACGGCCGCCAGCGGTGACGACTGGAGCAAACAGGCTTCGTCGGCGGGGGCATCGAAGGCCGGCCCGCCGATCATCGGCGCAGCGCCTGCGACGGCGAGCAATAACAACGCCCCGGCCGACACCAGGACCCCCGCGATCAATTCGAAGGGCGCGTGGCTCACATGGCCGGCACAAGGCGACGTGATCACGAAGTTCGGCGAAGGCGGCAGCAAGGGTATCGATATTGGCGGCAAGCTCGGCGAACCGGTGAAAGCCGCAGCGGCGGGCAGGGTCGTGTATGCGGGCAGCGGTTTGCGCGCTTATGGGCAGATGATCATCGTCAAGCACAGCAACGACTTCCTGACTGCGTACGCGCACAACGGCAAGCTGCTGGTGAAGGAAGGCG
>NZ_JAQGMM010000302.1 GCF_028292365.1 Caballeronia sp. | reverse complement strand
TATCGGGCGCGAAGACGGGCAAGAACGGCCGCCATCCGTTGCCGGAACGCGCGGCGCTAGTCGCCACGCTCAAGCGCCTGGGCCTGAAGGAAGGTCAGCAAGTTGTCGCCTACGACGCCCAGGGCGGTATGTACGCGGCGCGCCTGTGGTGGCTGTTGCGCTGGCTCGGCCACGATTCCGTAGCACTGCTCGACGGCGGCCTCAACGCATGGCAAGCGGCCGGCCAGCCTCTCGAAACGGTGACACCGGCCGAGTCCGAAGGCACGTTCAAGGCCGGTGCACCGCTGGCCGTCACGTTCGACGTCGACGCCGTCGTGCGCAATCTGACCACGCACGAACGCGTGCTGATCGATGCCCGCTCGGCGGACCGGTATCGCGGAGAGAACGAGACGCTTGATCCGGTCGGCGGCCATATTCCGGGCGCGCTGAACCGCTTTTTCAAGGACAATCTGAACGCCGATGGCCGCTTCAAGACCGCGCACGAATTGCGCGAGACGTTTAGCGGACTACTCGGAGCGACGTCACCTGATCGGGTGGTGCTGCAATGCGGCTCGGGCGTGACGGCCTGCCATAACGCACTGGCCATGGAAATCGCCGGCCTGCATGGCGCGGCGCTGTATGGGGGATCGTGGAGCGAATGGTGCGCGGACGCATCGCGGCCGGTGGCAACCGGCGCGGCTGTTTGAGATTGATGCTTTGCGGAGAGGGGGTAAGTGAAGCAATATTAGCGGCGCGGATGGGCGGCCGCCTCAGCCGCCCGCGGTCAATAATTGCCCCGCCTCCATCGGCGCTTTAGCGCAGGGCCTCGATTGCCCGTGCACTGCGCCGCGAGCCTATAACGAAGACAGGATTGCGGCCGCGGTGCAGCCTCATCACTTTACGCCGTGCTCCCTGAACCACGCCAACGCGCGCTTCCAGCCATCTTCCGCATCGGCCTTCCGGTAACTCGGCCGATAATCCGCGAAAAACGCATGCGGCGCGTCGTCGTAGACCACGATTTGCGAGCCCCGCGCGACCGCCGGCCCCGTTGCAATCGCCTGCTTCATCTGCTCAAGCGAGTCCTGCGGGATGCTTTGATCCTGCTTGCCGAACAGGCCAAGCACCGGCGCCTTCAAGTTTGACGCGAGATCGAGCGGATTCGCCGGGTTGTTCTGCGTCTTCGGTCCCACCACGCGTCCATACCAAACCACCGCCGCTTTAAGCTGCGGATTGCGCTCGGCATACAGCCAGGTGATCCGGCCACCCCAGCAAAAACCATTGATCCCGAGCCGATGCAAATCGCCGCCATGTTCGCCCGCCCATGCAACGGTCGAGTCGATATCGGAGAGCACCTGGTCGTCCGGCACCTTGGAGACGATTTGATCGTTCAACTGCTGCATCGACGTGAATTTCGACGCATCGCCTTCGCGCTCGTAAAGGTCGGGCGCGATGGCCAGATAACCGAGTTTGGCGAAGCGTCGGCAGACATCGGCAATATGCTCGTGCACGCCGAAAATCTCGTGAATCACGATGATGACCGGCAAGTGTGTCTTGCCCAAGGGCTGCGCCCGATACGCGGGAATAAGCGTGCCGTCGGCAGCCTTGAACCCGACCGGACCGGCTTCCAGACCTTCGGTATCGGTGATGATGGTTTGCGCGGACACCGGCATCACGCAAGCGGCAAAACCGCTGCCGACCGCAGCCTTGATAAACGTGCGCCGGTTGAACGGGACATGCGGAACGAGGCTGTCGATATCAGGCGTAAGCATGCAAAGCTCCAGCGGCATGGGCCGCGAAGGACACTGGCACACGATGCTAGCGAACCAGACGTCCGGTATGGGTAAGCCGCGCTACCGGCCCGCAAGCCGAAAGCACGGCAACGACTAAAGGATTACCGCTCTAGAACCACTAGATCTAGAACCCCTTTAACCATTTTGAAGCGCCTGCTGCGCTCCAAAGCCGGCCGCCCATTCTAAACAGCTTTAGTGCAGCGTGATCAATGCAGCTTGACGCGTGGCGCGGTGGAGCGCCGCAGCCAGTGAGCCACCGTATCGAGCGCCATGCGCGCCCAGCCGTGCAGCGCGGCAATATGCATGCGGTACAACGACTGATACATGAAGCGCGCGAACAGCCCTTCAATCAGCATGTTGCCGCCGATCAACCCGCCCATCAGACTCCCGACCGCACTGAAATGCCCGAGCGACACAAGCGATCCGAAGTCGCGATACGTGTAGTCGGGCAACGGTTTGTCCTCCAGCCGGCGCTCAAGCGACTTCAGGAGGAAACTCGCCTGCTGATGCGCAGCTTGCGCACGCGGCGGCACGTTGCGCCCTTCCTTCTCGCCGCCGGGCCACGGACACGCGGCGCAATCGCCGAGAGCGAAAATGTTGTCGTCGGTTTCTGTTTGCAGCGTGCGGCGCACGATCAACTGGCCGAGCCGGTTGGTAGCCAGGCCGTCGAGTTTCGCGAGCACGCCCGGCGCGCGAATGCCGGCCGCCCAAACGGTCAGGTCCGCCGCGATAGTCTTGCCGCTCGCGGTGCGGATGGACCCGCGCGACACCTCGGCCACCGTCTCACTTGTCATCAGAGAAACGCCGAGCTTGTCCAGCAAGTCGGCTGTCGCGGTGGACACACGCTCGGGCAAGGCAGGCAGAATGCGCGGCCCGGCTTCAATCAGCACAATGCCTATATCGTGTTTCGGATCGAGCTTGTGCAGCCCGTAAGCGTGCAGCACTTGCGCCGTGTTGCGCAGTTCCGCCGATAATTCCACACCCGTCGCGCCGCCACCGACAATCGCCACCTGAATCCGTGGCTGCCTTGGCCCGGCATCGGATGCGCTGGCCGCTTCCGGCTCCGGCGCACGATACTCCGCTCGAATACACGCCGCGATCAGCCGTTTGCGGAACAATTCGGCCTGATCGACGGTATCGAGCGCGAGCGAATTTTCTTGCGCGCCCTGAACGCCGAAAAAGGCCGTCGTACTGCCGATCGCCACGATCAACGTGTCGTATTCCAGATCACGCTGCGGCATCAGCTCGCCGGCTTCATCGTCGAGAAGGGGGCCCAGCGTGACGCGTTTGGCCGTCCGGTCGACACCCAGCAAATCGCCCTGCTGGAACTCGAAACCATGCCAGCGCGCCTGCGCTGCGTACGGCAGTTCCTGCGAGAACGGGTCCATGCTGCCGGCCGCGACCTCATGCAGCAACGGCTTCCAGATGTGCGTGGAATTGCGGTCGATCAGCGTGACTTGTGCACGCGCTGCGCGTTTGCCATCTGCGCTGCCGAACTTGTCGCCAAGACGCGTGGCCAGTTCAAGCCCACCCGCTCCGCCGCCGACGATGATGAAACGGTGCATTCAAACTCCCCTATGACATCATTCAAAACCAGCGGGATGGACCACTGGCACGCTCAATGTGCCCTCAGTGCGCTTCTTCCCAGTTATTACCCACGCCGACTTCCGCCACCAGCGGCACCTTCAGTTGGGCAACGCCGCACATCAACTCCGGCAGGCGCTTGCGGACCTCGGGCAACTCGGCTTCGGGCACTTCGAGCACGAGTTCGTCATGGACCTGCATGATCATCTTGGCCTGGATCTTCGATGCTTCCAGCCAGTCCTGCACGGCGATCATCGACAGCTTGATGAGGTCGGCCGCCGTGCCTTGCATGGGCGCGTTGATCGCGGCCCGCTCGGCGCCTTGCCGGCGCGGTCCGCTGCCGCCGTTGATCTCGGGGAGCCACAAGCGCCGCCCGAACACGGTCTCGACAAAACCATCGCGCTTCGCCTTCGTGCGCGTTTCTTCCATGTAGTTCGCGACACCCGGATAACGCAGGAAATAGCGGTCTATGTACAGCTTCGCGGCATCACGCGAAATGCCGATATTCGATGCCAGCCCGAACGCGCTCATGCCATAGATCAAGCCGAAGTTGATGACCTTTGCGATGCGCCGCTGGTCGTTCGATACCTCGATGGGCGTAACGCCGAAAATCTCCGACGCGGTCGCCCGATGCACGTCTTCCCCTTCGGCGAACGAGCGCATGAGTGACGGGTCGCCGGAAATATGCGCCATGATCCGCAACTCGATCTGCGAGTAATCTGCCGACACAATCTTGCTTCCCGGCGGGGCGATGAACGCCTCGCGAATCCGCCGCCCTTCGGCCGTACGCACAGGGATATTTTGCAAGTTCGGGTCATTCGACGACAAGCGCCCCGTCACCGCCACGGCTTGCGCATAGTTCGTATGCACGCGGCCGGTCTTGGCGTTGACCATGCGCGGCAGCTTGTCCGTGTACGTGGACTTCAGCTTCGACAACCCGCGATGTTCCAGCAGGATCTTCGGCAGCGGATAGTCTTCGGCGAGCTTCTGCAGCACTTCTTCGTCGGTGGAAGGCGCACCGCTCGGGGTCTTCTTGACCACCGGCAATTGCAGCTTCTCGAAGAAGATCTGGCCGATCTGCTTGGGCGAACCCAGGTTGAATTCGCCGCCCGCAAGCATGTACGCCTCGGCTTCCAACTGAATCAGGCGCGTGGCGATCTGGCCGCTTTGCACGCGCAGCAATTCGCCGTCGATGAGCACGCCGTTGCGCTCCATCTTGCGCAGCACGCGCGACGTCGGCATTTCTATGTCGCGGTATACCTTCAGCAATTGCGCTTCATCGGCGAGCTGCGGATAAAGCGCCTGATGCAAGCGCAACGTGATGTCCGCGTCTTCCGCAGCGTAGGGCGCGGCCTGCTCCAACGCGACTTCGTCGAAGCCGATCTGCGACGCGCCCTTTCCCGCCACCTCTTCATACTTGATGGTCTTCGCGCCCAAGTGCCGCAGCGCGAGATTGTCCATGTCGTGCGGCCGGTGCGATTCCAGAACATACGATTGCAACAACGTGTCGTGCTCGACACCATTCAATTCGATGCCGTAATTCGCCAGCACTTGTTCATCGTATTTCAGATGCTGGCCCACCTTCTTTTTCGACGGATCTTCCAGCCACGATTTAAGCTTCTGCAGGACTTCGTCGCGCGGCAGTTGCAGCGGCGCGTCCGGCCCGCGATGCGCGACCGGAATATACGCCGCGCGCCCCGGCTCGACCGATACGGACAACCCGACCAGTTGCGCAAGCATGGGGTCGAGCGCGGTCGTTTCGGTATCGAAGGAAGTCAGCTCGGCGGCGTTGATGCGCGCGAGCCATTCGTCAAATTGCTCCCACGTCTGCACGGTATCGTAATGCCGCTCCATTTCAGTAGCCGGCGCAGGTGGCGTGTCGACCGGGCCCTCCACCGCGTCCGCAATCTCCACTTCCCGCAGCCAGGTCTTGAAACCATGGCGCGTGAACAGGTCGCGCAATTCGTCGCGTGCCTCGGGCCGCGCCGGAAGCGTTCCCTCGATCGACACGATCTGCTCCGTCAGGTCGCAGTCCGTCTGTACGGTAACGAGCTTTTTCGCCATGGGGAGGAACGTCAAAGCCTTGCGCAGATTGTCTCCCACCGCACCTTTGATTTCGTCCGCGTGTGCCACGATGCCATCAAGGGTTTCATATTGCGCAAGCCATTTCAACGCCGTCTTCGGCCCGCATTTTTCGACACCCGGTACGTTATCGACCGTATCGCCGATGAGCGAGAGATAGTCGACGATCCGCTCCGGCGGCACGCCGAACTTTCCCTGCACCCCGGCGCGATCGAGCGTCTCGTTGGACATCGTGTTGATGAGGGTGACATGATCCGTCACAAGCTGCGCCAGATCCTTGTCCCCGGTCGATACGACCACTTTCATGCCGCGCTTTTCGGCGGCAACTGCAAGCGTGCCAATGACGTCGTCGGCCTCCACGCCTTCGATCATCACCAGCGGCCAGCCGAGCGCTCGCACGATCACGTGGATGGGCTCTATCTGTTTCGAGAGGTCCTCGGGCATCGACGCCCGGTTTGCCTTGTAATCTGGATACCAGTCGTCACGAAATGTCTTGCCCTTGGCGTCGAATACGCACGCGCTATACTCTGCGTTGATGTCTTTTCGCAATCGCCGCAGCATGTTGATCATTCCATACAGCGCGCCGGTTGGACCGCCGTCAGGGCCGCGCAGATCCGGCATGGCGTGGTAGGCCCGATAGAGATAGCTGGATCCGTCGACCAATAGCAGGGTCTTACCTTCAAGATTAAGTTCTTCAGGCATTATGAACAAAAGAAAAGTGATTCCGAGTCTGCGATCGCTCGCAGATCAAGAGCGCGCGACAGCCAAGAAGGCCCGCGCATCGTGGCAGATGTTCACGATTATGGCAGAGTTTATCGAGGCGACCGAGTACCTCTCCGAGATCCGCCCTGCCATCAGCATCTATGGTTCGGCGCGCCTGAAACCGGAGTCGCCGTACTACAAGCTCACCATAGAAATCGCGCAGAAATTCTCCGACGCGGGCTTCGCCGTGATCTCCGGCGGCGGCCCCGGCATCATGGAGGCGGCCAATAAGGGCGCTCATGCGGGAAAGTCGCCATCGGTGGGGCTGAACATCGAGTTGCCGCACGAACAGTCGGGCAACCAGTGGCAGGATATCTCGCTGCGCTTCCGGCACTTCTTCACGCGCAAGGTCACGTTCGTGAAGAATTCGGATGCCGTCGTGGTCATGCCGGGCGGTTTCGGTACGCTGGATGAAATGGCGGAAGTGCTGACGCTGATCCAGACCAAGAAGTCGCGGCATGTGCCTATTGTGCTGGTCGGCGCCGAGTTCTGGGAAGGTTTGCTCTCATGGTTCCGCAACACGCTGGTTCCGACCGGCGTGATCAGCGAGAAGGATCTCAACCTGATGCAGGTGATCGACGATCCGGACCAGGTTCTGGAAGCCGTGCTGCAGTTCTACGAAGACCGCGAAACCGCGGAAGAACAGCCAGCCGAAGGCAAGTCCGACGAAGACCGGATGTTCTATCTTTGATGGCTTGATAGCAGGTTCAATGACACAAGCGCTCAAAAAGCGGCTCCTTTCGGAGCCGCTTTTTGCGTGATGGGAATGCTATTGGAACGCCACCTCCGCAAAACCACGCAACTTCCGGCTATGCAGTTTCGATAGCCCGTTCATGCGCAGCAGTTCCATCGCCTTAACGCCGATCTGCAAGTGCTGATCCACTTGCGCACGATAAAACTGATCCGCCATGCCCGGCAATTTCAATTCGCCGTGCAAAGGTTTATCGGAGACGCAGAGCAAGGTTCCGTAAGGCACGCGAAAACGGAATCCATTCGCAGCAATGGTCGCGCTTTCCATATCGAGCGCAATGGCCCGGCTTTGCGACAAACGCTGTACCGGCTCACGGTGATCACGTAATTCCCAATTACGATTGTCCACGCTCGCCACGGTTCCCGTGCGCATGACGTGCTTCAAATCAATGCCTTCGAGTTTCGTCACTTGCGCAACCGCTTTCTCCAGCGCGACCTGAACTTCAGCCAACGCGGGAATCGGAATCCAGAGCGGCAAGTCGGCGTCGAGCACGTGGTCCTCGCGCACATAACCATGCGCCAATACGTAATCGCCCAGGCGCTGCGTATTCCTCAATCCCGCGCAATGCCCGAGCATGATCCACGCATGCGGCCGAAGCACGGCTATGTGGTCCGTGATCGTCTTCGCGTTCGATGGGCCCACGCCAATATTGACCATGGTGATGCCGCTGCCATCGGCACGTTTCAGATGATAGGCGGGCATTTGCGGCAAGCGAAGAGGGGCTACGCCCTGTTGCTCCTCTTGCGAATCGCCGAGGTTTTCATTGCCCGTAATCACGTCGCCGGGTTCCACGAACGACATGTATTCGCTTCTATACGCCCGTGTTTCTTCATCGTCAGCACGTGACATGATCTTGCGCCCCAGCTTCACGAACTCATCGATATAAAACTGGTAGTTCGTATAGAGCACATAGTTCTGGAAATGCGTAGGCGCAGTCGCGGTGTAATGCTTGAGCCGATGCAAAGAGAAGTCCACCCGCGCCGCCGTGAACAATGCGAGCGGATGCGGTTCGCCCGGCGCCGGTTCATAGGTGCCGTTCACAATGCGGTCGTCGAGCAGCGCGAGATCGGGCATATCGAAAATATTGCGCATGGCGAGCAGCCGGTCGCGATCCAGGTCGCCTTCCAGATGAATGCCTTCTGCAAACGCGAAGTGAATGGGCACGGGTTGCGCCGACACACCCACCTCAATCCCGACATGATGATTCTTGGTAAGCAGCCGCAATTGCTCGCGATAATAATGGCCGAATAAATCCTGCCGAGTCAGCGTGGTTTCGAAAATGCCCGGCCCTGCGACAAAGCCATATGAACGGCGTGAATCGATTTGCGTATTCAGCTCGGTACGCACGCGCACGAATGGATAACACGCGCGCACGCGATGTGAAAAAGGTTCGTTCTTTCTATAGCGAGCGAACGCGTCGCGCAGGAAAGAGGTGTTGGCTTCGTAGATGGCCGATACCCGCGCAACCGCGGCCACGGGGTCGTCGAAAGACTCCGTCGGGAAGTTGTTGGCGGGCGTGGAATGGCTTGCTTGAGTCCGGTCGTTTGTCATGATCTTCTGCGCTCTTGTGATGAATCGACATTAACACGGAAGAACCACACGCCCATGAACACCCCTCCCGGCGATGCGTTTCTTCAACACCTTCC
>NZ_JAQGMM010000535.1 GCF_028292365.1 Caballeronia sp. | reverse complement strand
GCGCCGTGATGATGCTGCTCGGGATGCGCACCCGTGAGCGGCGCCGCGCGTCCAATCTTTCTGCACCCTCGGTGGGCAGCCTGCTCGTGCGCAGCCTGGCCATCACCGTACTGCTGGAGGTCGTGGTCGCGTACCTTAACCAGGGACGCGGCGTGCCGCTGATGTTCGGCGTCTTCCTCGGCCTCGCGGTTGCGATGGACTACGCGCTCAAGAGGACACGCTGGGGCCGGTCGATGAACGCGGTCGGTGGCAACCATGAGGCCGCGAGGCGGGCAGGCATCAATGTCAGCGCTATCTATATGAGTGCCTTTGTGCTGTGCGCCAGTTTTGCCGCGCTTGGCGGCGTGCTGACTGCAGCGCGGCTCGCCTCGGCCAGCCAGCAGGCCGGCAGCGGCGACGTGAACCTGAACGCCATTGCAGCGGCGGTGATTGGCGGTACCAGTCTCTTTGGCGGACGCGGCAGCGCTTATTCAGCAGTGCTGGGTATTATCGTAATCCAGTCGATCGCGAGCGGCCTGACGCTGCTGAACCTGTCGTCTTCGCTGCGCTTCATGATCACCGGCGCGGTGCTGGCGATTGCGGTGATCGTCGACTCGCTTGCCCGGCAGTCTCGCGTCTCGCATGGCCGTGCGTAAATCCAGCAAACTTGGAGAGCAGTAAATGACTGACATGATGAAGGGAAAGGTTGCCGCCATCACCGGTGCGGCGTCGGGTATCGGATTGGAGTGCGCGCGCACACTGATTGCGGAAGGGGCAAAGGTAGTGCTGATCGACCGGGCAAAGGACAGGCTCGCGCAACTGTGCGCGGAACTCGGGCCGAACGCGTTTCCACTGGTCGTGGATCTGCTGCAGCCGCAGGAGGTTTCCGCGATGCTGCCGAAGATCCTCGACCTTGCCGGCGGCCTCGATGTCTTCCATGCGAACGCCGGCGCGTATGTTGGCGGTGAGGTACTGGACGGGAATCCGGACGAGTGGGATCGCATGTTGAACCTCAATATCAACGCCGCGTTCCGATCGGTCCATGCCGTGCTGCCGCACATGGTCGCGCAGAAATCGGGCGACATCATCTTCACCAGTTCCGTGGCGGGCTTCGTCCCGGTCGTGTGGGAGCCGATCTACACCGCCTCCAAATTCGCGGTGCAGGCCTTCGTCCACACGATCCGGCGCCAGCTTTCCAAACATGGCGTGCGGGTGGGCGCAGTGGCTCCGGGCCCGGTTGTCACGGCGCTGCTCGACGACTGGCCGAAGGCGAAGATGGACGAGGCACTCGCCTCGGGCAGCCTGATGCAGCCCAAGGAGGTCGCCGACGCTGTGCTCTTCATGCTGACGCGGCCACGGAACGTGACGATTCGCGATCTCGTGATTCTTCCAAATAGCGTCGATATCTGATCGTCTGGCAGGCGAGGGCTCGGTATACCGGTCCCTGCGCCGAAGGGTGTTGCTGAATAATCGATCTTCCAACCAATTCACTAGACTCACCATGACCCTTGAAAAATTCCGCCTCGACGGCAAAGTTGCACTGATCACCGGTGGCACGCGCGGCATCGGCCTGGCCATCGCACACACCTTTGGCGAAGCAGGCGCGCGCCTCGTCATCAGCAGCCGCAGCCCGGTGCCCGAAGCTGAACGTAGCCTGCGGGAAGCCGGCTACGAGGTCGACTTCATCGCAGCCGACCTGGAGCACGAACAGGCGCCGCAGCAACTCGTTGATCAGGTGCTCAAGCGCCACGGGCGCATCGACGTACTGGTCAACAACGCCGGCGTGGCGATTCACGGCGACAGCGGCGACTTCGACGAAGCGCGCTGGCGCCGCATCATGAACCTGAACGTGGACGCGGTGTTCCGCGGATGCCGGGCGGTGCTCGCGCCGATGCGCGCGCAAGGCGGCGGCGTGATCCTTAATGTTGGATCCATCTCCGGTATCGTCTCGAACATTCCTCAGAACCAGGTCGCCTACAACAGTTCGAAGGCCGCTGTCCACATGATGACGAAGAGCCTGGCCAGCGAACTGGCGGCAGAGCACATTCGCGTGAACGCGGTGGCGCCCGGCTATATCGAAACCGACATGTCGCGCGGTGGCATTGAGAATGACGAATGGTTCACCATCTGGCGCAACATGACCCCCATGGCGCGTGTCGGCCAGCCTGAAGAAGTCGCTGCCGCCGCGCTGTTCCTGTGTTCGCCGGCCGCCAGTTATGTGACCGGCGAAGTGCTGGTCGTCGACGGTGGATATACGACGCGCTGAAACCTGTCGTCCTCAAACTGCAAGCCCGCAGAGGGCTCAACCTCAACGGAGCATATTCGCGTGCCGAACAAGCCATCCCGACATCAGCAAGGATTCAACGGGCCTCGCGTGCGCGATCTCAATCGGGCGCTCGTGCTCGAAGCCATCCGGCAGGACCCGGGCATCGGGCGCGCCGACATCGCGGCGTCTACGCGCCTGACCGCTGCGACAATTACTAATATTGTCGCAGCGTTGATTGCGGATGGCGCCGTTGAAGAGTCGGCTGAGCGCGAGGCACGGACCACGGGCCAGCCGGTGCGCCGTCTGCGCATCATCGCAAGCTATGCGACTACGATCGGACTTCACTTTGATCATGAGTTCGCGACCGGAGTGCTGGTTGATGTAGCCGGCAACGTGATTCACCAAGCGCGCAAACAGTTGTCGATCGAGGATCCCGCGAGTGCGGTGCGTGTGCTCGCACGGTTGTACAACGGCCTGCGCGACCATCCACGCCATGTCGGCAAACTCCTTGGCGTGGGGGTTTCGGTGATGGGCGCGATAGACAACGTGCGCGGACTGGTCTGCCAGTCAGCCGAATACCCCGCCTGGCGCAACTTCGGATTCCGCGAGGCCCTGTGCCGGCAGGTCGACCATGAAATCCACATCGAGAACAACGGCACTGCGGCAGGTCTGGGCGAATACTGGTTCGGCGATGGCCGGCGCTTGGGCAGCTACATCCATGTCTTTATTGGCAATGGTCTGGGTGGTGCGTTGCTAATGAATCGCCGGGCCGTGCGCGGCCTCACCGGCAACGGCTGTGAGATCGGCCACGTCAATGCTTATAGAGATGGCAAGCCTTGCTTCTGCGGCGCGCGGGGCTGCCTCGAAACCGTCGTGTCCTTGCGCGGTTTGGCTCACGCTCTCGGGCATGAGCGGGTTGCCGAACTCGATCTCACGGCGCTCTATGCGAAGCGCAGCGATGCTTTCGACCAGTGGGTCGAACAGGCCGGCACGGACCTGGGCCGGGTGCTCGCCAGCGTATCCAATGTGGTCGACGTGTCCGACATCATCATCAACGGACTGTTGCCGCCGCCGTTGTTGCAGCGCCTGATTGAGAAAGCGCGCGATGCAGCAGTCGGGTACGAGATGAACGGTCGCCCGGAGCGCCTCGCTTTTCATCCGGGCCGCGCGAAAAGCGATCTCTCATCCGCCCTCGGAGCGGCCACCGTGCCGCTCTACGGCAATCTGTTCTAGCACCACCAATAAGTCGATCAAGGAAAGGCCATCGCCATCGCCAACGGCAGCGCCTGCGGGAGATTGCCGGCAGAGTTTAGAAGAGTGGAAAGGCTTGAATCGGCCGTCCCTTTAACACAATTTTTTGACAGGAGAAATACATGCGACTCAAAGACAAGATTGCGGTTGTGACAGGTGCAGCGGCCGGGATCGGCGAAGCGGTTGTGCGCCGCTATCTGGATGAAGGTGCAAAGGTCGTTGTCATTGACGTAAAGCCACAAGCCGACCTCGAAAAAACGTATAGCGACGTACCGGCGGAGCGGATCGTACTTATGCGGGCCGACGTCACGACCCGTGAAGGCATTGAGGGAATTATCAGCACAACTCTCGAGCGATTCGGGCGCGTCGACATCCTTTTCAATAATGCTGCGATCTTTGACATGCGTCCGTTGCTGGATGAATCGTGGGAGATATTCGACCGTGTCTTCGCGGTGAATGTGAAGGGCATGTTCTTTCTGATGCAGCGCGTGGCGCAGCAAATGGTGGAACAGGGAGGAGGGGGAAAGATCATCAATATGGCTTCGCAGGCTGGACGTCGCGGTGAGGCGCTGGTATCGCATTACTGCGCGAGCAAGGCTGCAGTGATCAGTTACACCCAGTCAGCGGCTTTGGCACTCGCGCCTCATCACATCAATGTGAATGGCATTGCACCGGGCGTGATTGATACACCGATGTGGAAGGACGTTGATGCACTTTTCGCGCGCTACGAAAATCGTCCGCTTGGCGAGAAGAAGCGTCTTGTCGGAGAAGCCG
>NZ_JAQGMM010000253.1 GCF_028292365.1 Caballeronia sp. | reverse complement strand
AGCCAGTCGAAGCCCGCGTGCGCGACGGCTTCGGCCACGTCCGCGCTGCCCAACGATAGCCACAGGCCGAACAAGGTGCCGGATTCGGTGAAACGCTGTTTGAGGAGGTTGGTGTAGGTGCTCATCGCGTGATTCCGGTTGGATCACACACGGCGGGATGGCTAACAGGCATGTCTCGCTCCAATAGGCTATGTCGCTGAATGCGCCGCAACAAAACGTGCGGCTTGTCCAAAGATCATACCGTGACAAAAGAGCGCTGGCAGGAGCCCGCTTTAGAGACAGGTGAAGCGTCAGACGCCTTCGACGTCCGCCCAGCAATTCGCCGTTTCGTACAGACGCACGCGCTTCAACTTCAGGTCGACGCCGTAGTGGTCGTTGTAGACACCCGAGAGAATCCGGAACGCCTCGGCAGCAAGATTTTCCACGGTAGGAATACGGTCCAGCACGACGGTCTTGTGGTCGGCCATTTGCTCGAGAAAGCTTCGCACGACTTCATCGCGTGCATAGACGATAAACGCGTGGTCCCACTTGTTGACGAGATGTTCCATGGCCAGCGCCTTGACGTCGGCGAAGTCCATCACCATGCCGCGATCCGGCGCGCCTTCCGTCTCAACGAGTTCACCCTGCAGCGTGATCTCCAGCACATACCGATGACCGTGCAGGTTACGGCACTGGCTGCGGTGATCGGGGATGCGGTGGCCCGCATCGAATTCAAGTTTTCGGGTAATCGTCTGCACGTCTGCTCAGCTAGGGGCTTGATTCGCGTTAGGGGATATTCAGGTACTTGTGCGTCTGCATGGACAGGCGCCATTGCGGATGCCGCTTGCACCAGTCGATAGCGAGTTTCGTATTGATGTCTCGCGACGGGCCGTCCATGGGTTGCACGAGGAAATACGCGAAGTCGAGTTTGGCGTAGTCGGCCAGCGGCTGATTGTCTTGCGGCACGACGACCTTCAACTCGTTGCCCTTCGTCACGACCAGCGGCGCGCCGGCTTTCGGGCTCACGCAAACCCAGTCGATGCTGTCCAGCACCGGCAGCGACCCATTCGTTTCTATCGCCATTTCGAAGCCGGCTGCATGCAGGGCATCGACGAAAGGCTGGTCGATCTGCAACATGGGCTCGCCGCCTGTGCAGACCACAAACTTGTGCGCTTCGCCTTCCGGCCATTGCGATGAAATCATGGCGACGAGGTCTGCGGGCGTTTTGTATTTGCCGCCGTTCTCGCCATCGGTGCCGACGAAATCCGTGTCGCAAAACTGGCAGACGGCGTCCGCGCGATCTTCCTCGCGACCCGACCAGAGATTGCAACCGGCGAAGCGGCAAAACACAGCCGGGCGGCCGGCATTCGCGCCTTCGCCCTGCAACGTGTAGAAAATTTCCTTTACTGCGTACGTCATGATCAGACCGGTTCGGTGGTGACTTGCTCACCCGACTTGTAGGCTTCGTAGCCGCGCTTGCGCAGCTTGCACGCCGGGCATTGGCCGCAGCCAAAACCCCACTCATGCAGCTCGGCGCGCTCGCCGACATAACACGTGTGCGTCTCGACACGCACCAGCTCCACCAGCGCCTCGCCTCCGAGCTCTTCGGCCAGGCGCCAAGTGTCGGCTTTATCGAGCCACATGAGCGGTGTCTCGAGCAGGAAGCGGCTGTCCATGCCGAGATTGAGGGCAACTTGCAACGCCTTCATGGTGTCGTCGCGGCAATCGGGATAGCCCGAGAAATCCGTTTCGCACATGCCGCCGACGAGCACCTTCAGACCTCGCCTGTACGCGATGGCGGCGGCGATCGTCATGAACATGAGATTGCGGCCGGGCACGAAGGTGTTCGGCAAACCGTTCGCGTTCGCTTCAATTTCGATCTCGCGCGTCATGGCGGTATCGCTGATCGCGCCGAGCACGGACAGGTCGATCATGTGGTCTTCGCCGAGCCGTTCGGCCCACTGCGGAAACTGCTGTCTCACCGATTCCCGGAAGCCTTCCCGGCATTCGAGTTCCACGCGATGGCGCTGGCCATAGTCGAAGCCGAGCGTCTCGACGGTCGTAAAACGGTCGAGCGCCCAGGCGAGGCATGTGGCCGAATCCTGGCCACCGGAAAACAGCACCAGGGCGCTGTCTTTAGCGTCTGTCCGAGTCACCGTAAAACTCCAATGGAGAGGATGAAATGCGCGATATGGCTAATGTTCAGAAGCGGTCGCGGCGCGCGGTTTTGTTCCGGTTCTATCTTAGCCAAGTCCTTGAAGAACCAAGGATTTTATCATGAAGGCCGATGTTCGCTCTCGGTGGGGGCTTGACCCAAAGCTGAGAGCCGTCTGCTCTCAGCTTTGCCGTCTGCTTTTAGGCAGCAACCAGAACAAGTGCGAACGAAGAAACCCAATTGAAAATGCCCGGAAACCTTGCGGTTTCCGGGCATTTTTTGCAACTGTGGTGGCCTGGGACGGAATCGAACCATCGACACGCGGATTTTCAATCCGCTGCTCTACCAACTGAGCTACCGGGCCACGAAGAACGAAAGTATATCAAAGGGGATTATGTCGCTCAAGTGCTTTTTGCCACCTTTTTACTGTAACGGTCCTTCGCCGACGCCCTCTCGCCCCGCCAGTCAAGCCTCGCTCTTGTTCTTGCCCAGATCCACACCGAGCTGCTTGAGCTTGCGATACAAGTGCGTGCGCTCCAGTCCCGTCTTCTCGGCCACCCGCGTCATGCTGCCGTTTTCACGCGCCAAGTGGTACTCGAAGTACGCGCGCTCAAAGGCATCGCGGGCATCACGTAACGGGATGTCGAAGGAGATGGATGCCGTCGCGCCTGCCGGACCTGCCGCGGCACCCAGCGCGCCTGAATCTCCGCCAGCAAGACTCAATGACGAAGCCACCGGCAACGCAGCGGAAGCCGGCACCGCCGAGCCGCTCGGCGGCAACGCCGGCCGCATGGCTGTATTCGCGATTGGCGCCGCAGCCGTGCCGCGCGCAAGACCTTGCTCAACCGCCTTGAGCAACTTTTGCAGAGCGATCGGCTTCTCGAGGAAGTTGAGCGCACCAATCTTCGTGGCTTCAACCGCCGTATCGATAGTCGCATGGCCCGACATCATGATCACCGGCATGGTGAGTTTGCCCTGCGCCGCCCACTCTTTTAGCAGCGTCACGCCGTCGGTATCGGGCATCCAGATGTCGAGCAGCACGAGATCCGGCGCCTGCCGCAACCGGTACTCCCGCGCATGCTGCGCATTCTCCGCCGTCTCCACCACGTGACCTTCGTCGCTCAGGATCTCCGAGAGCAATTCCCGGATACCCATTTCGTCGTCTACCACCAGGATGGTTGCCATTTACGCTGCCCTTGTCTGCACTAATGCTTTTGTCGTTCCGTGGCTCGCCGCCGCCGAGGGCGGTGTCGCGCCCGGTTCGGCGGAATCTTCCGCGAGTTGCAGGAACAGAATCGAGATCTGCGCGCCTTCGATCACGTCAGGGGTCTTCGAACGATTGCGGATGTCGATGCGAGCGCCATGCTCATCGACGATCTTCTTTACCGTTGCAAGACCCAGACCCGTGCCCTTCGCCTTGGTTGTCACATAAGGCTCGAATGCGCGCGAGAGAATTCGCGCGGGAAAACCAGAACCGTTATCCGATACCGTCAACCGCACCGCCACGCGGGCATGTCCTGAAGCATCGGAGTCGCCATATTCTACTGTCTTCGTTTCAAGCAGCACGCGAGGTTCGGCCACATCGGCCACCGCATCCTGCGCGTTCTGCAAAAGATTGTGAATTACCTGCCGAAGCTGCGTGGCATCGCCGCGAATCACCGGCAATTTTGTCAGCTCCACCGTGATGTGACTCTTGCCTTCTTCAATGCCATACAACGTCAGCACTTCGGCCACGAGATCGTTGAGCTGCAGGTTGCCCAGGACAGCTGGCGGAGTACGCGCGTATTCGCGGAAGTCGTCGACCATCTGCTTCATCGCCTGAACCTGGTTCACGATGGTCGTCGCGCCGCGCTTGAGCACCTCGGCATCGGCGGGAGCGAGCTTGTCGGCAAGCTTCATCTGCAGCCGTTCAGCCGATAGCTGGATCGGCGTGAGCGGATTCTTGATCTCGTGCGCAAGCCGCCGCGCCACTTCGCCCCACGCCACTGAACGCTGCGCCGAGATGACGTCGGAGATGTCGTCGAATACGACGACGTAGCCCGTCGTTTCAGCGTCGTCGGTATCGCTTTCGGTCAGCGTCAACAACTGCGTACCGCGTACCAACAAGGTCAACGGATCAGTCTCGCCGGCCACCGGAACGGCGAGTTGCTGCTGCCAATGCCCACGGTCACCAATCGGCCGACCGCTGCCGCTTGCCGCTGCATCGCGGTCCGCGAATGCCTTGCGCACCATCGCGCCGAACTCGGACAGCACGCCGATCTGTTCAAGCGGCAAGTTCAGCGATCCATTGAACGGCTGGCGGAAGATCCGCTCCGCGCCGCGATTCGCGGTGGTCAGGCGGAACTGCCGGTCGAACACAAATACCCCCGCGGTCAGGTTCGCGAGAATGCTCTCGAGGTACGCCTTCGAATGTTCGAGTGCGATCCGGTTGTTCTCAACCGCTGCACGCGCCTCCGACAATTGCCGAGTCATCGCGTTGAACGACTGCGTGAGGAAACCGAGTTCGTCACGCGACTTCACTTCGCGCTTGGGCGTGTAATCGCCCTCGGCAACTTCCTTCGTGCCTTGCGCGAGCAGGAACAACGGCCGCGCGAGTTGATTGCCGAGCGCGAGCGCCAGCATCATCGCGATGAAGGTCGCGAGGAACAACGCCAGCGTCAGCGTACCGATATACATCTTGCGCAAGCCGGTCCGCCCGAGCGCCTTTTCCTGGTACTCGCGATACGCGCGCTGCACGGCATCGGCATTGCGGGCGAGTCCGGTACTGACCGGCTGTTCGATCTGCAGGAAACGTTCGGCCGGTTGCAATTCAGTGGTCGAGCTATCGGGAATCTTGACGATCACTCGCAGCCTCAACGCGCCCTTTGGTCCCGTCTGACTCGAGTCGCCATCGACCTCGCCTTCAATAGCGCCATAAGGCCTGCTGCGTGCCTGATTCAGTTGCAGCGGCGTTGGCAGGTCGTCGGGCACGAGCGCCGCGAAATTACTCGATGCCTGCGCCACCACGCGCACATCGGGTGCGGTACCGGAGCCGCTTCTCGCGGGCTCGACGATGGTCGCGTCCTGTACGTTGAACTGATCGCGCAAGCGCAACAGCGTAAGCGTGAGGCTGGTTGGATCGGCGCTTGCAAGCTGGTCGCCCATCAGGCGGCCTTTGTTCTGCAGATCAGACAGCGATGCATCGAGCATGCCGCGCCCGAGATTCAGCCCGGACGTGAGTGCGGTTTCCACGTTCACGTCGAACCATGATTCGATACTGCGCGACACGAACTGATACGAGACCACGTAGATGATCCCGCCCGGCACGACGCCCACGAGCGCAAAGATAAACGCGAGTTTCGCGAGCAGCCGCGTGCCGAACTTGCCCTGTCGCACCCTGGTGATAATGATTGCCACCAGCCCGATGACGATCAGGATAAGCACGACCGCCACCGCGAGATTCGCGGCATAGAGCCACTGATAATAGCGATCGAAGAACTCGGTGTTCGCGCTGGCAAGGGCCAACATGACCAGCAGCAGAATGGCCGTGAGCGCGACCGTTGTCACAAGCACGCGAACCACAATGCCTGTCATGTTCGTGCGGCGCAGCGGCCGGCGGCGTAGTTTATTTAGCACTGGTCGCCGCCGTAAAAGTAAAACGCTTCCAGTCGGAAGAGAGATTCCAGTCGCGGTTGTTGACCGCGTCGATCTGGAACGGCTTGGGCATTAACGCAATATCGAGCTGCATGCGCACCGACGCGTTATACGTCTCGCCGGGCTGAACCTGGTTACGATCGATCACGTGCCACGACGTCACGTGCTTGATGACAGCAAGCGCCTCCTGAAGCGTGGCGAAGCCAAGCTGCAAGCCCCCCGTGGAGACACGATACTCGCGCGTCAGGGGTTGAAACGAAAGCCGGATGCTTTGCGACACGCTCACCGGTTCTTCGTCGAACCAATACCAGCGCGGCCGCGACAAATTGAAATCGGTTGTGAAATACAAAGGCACGCCCTTGTTCACGGCGTCTTCAAGGCTGCTGTTGAGATCGAAGTCGAAACGGGCGTCGAGACTCCAGCCCGATCCGTCCGCCTGCAACGACGCGCGCTGCACAGCAATGGGATCGGCTTGCGCAGCCGAAACAGGCATGAACGACAGCGCAAGGCTCAACAACAGGGCCAGCACGGCCTGGCCGGCAGGCGCGAGCCGCAGCGGGAAAAAGCGTTTGATCGTCACCGTTTCTGAAAGCGCGCGTAGAAGAATCCGTCATGGTCCGCAAAGGCTTCCGCGTCCCGCGTAGATGATGAGCGGGTACGTTGCGCCTCGCTTGAATTGTCCGTCAGCGAGTTCGTGACCGGGTCCGGTGATACTTGCCAACCAACCGCGCCGGTGCGGCTGGCTGTCGGCAATAATTGCCCCGGCGCGTCCAATCGTACCGCATCTTCGTGCACCTCTCCAAACCACTGCGCCTGCAACTCGCCCTCTTCAGGGAAGATCGAGCAAGTAACGTAAAGCAACTCGCCGCCGGTCGCGACCAGTGGCCAGAGCGCGGCGAGAATGCGGCGCTGCTCGTCGACCAAGGCGGCAAGATCAGTGGGACGGCGCAACCAGCGAATATCAGGATGACGCCGCACGATCCCCGACGCTGAGCACGGCACGTCGGCAAGTATGCGATCGAACGGATCGCCGTCTGACCAAGCCGACGGATCGCCAGCATCGCCTACGCGAATTTCCGCCTGCACGTTCAGGCGCTGCAGGTTCTCACCGATACGTCGCGCTCGCACCGGATCGCTTTCCACCGCGATCAACTCGACATTTGCCAGCTCCAGCACATGGCCCGCCTTGCCGCCGGGTGCAGCGCAGGCATCGAGCACGCGCATGCCGTCGCGCGCGTTTAGCAACTGCGCGGCGAGTTGCGCGCCGGCGTCCTGCACCGAGACGACGCCGTCGGCGAAACCGGGAATCTTCTCGACAGCCATGGGCGTCTTGAGGCGCACGGCGTGAATGCCAACAGCTTCGGCTTCTATGTGCTCGGCCTTGAGGACGTCGAGATATTGCGCGACGCTCATGCGCCGTGCATTGACACGCAACGTGAGCGGGCCTTGCCGATTACCGGCATCCAGGATGTTTTCCCATTCGTCGGGCTGACCGCGCTTGACCGCGTCGATCCACCACGCGGGATAGTTGAAACGTGCGACGGGGTTGCTTTGAACCTCGGCCAACAATGCTTCACGTTCACGCAGGAACGAGCGCAGCACCGCGTTGACCAGACCCTTCGCAAAAGCGAATTCGCGCCGTGCGTCGATTGCGTTGACGGCTTGATCGACAATGGTGAAAGGCGTGTACGCGGCATGGGCTTCGTCATCCACCAGCAGCGCGAACGCACAGGCCATCACATTTGATACATGCGGCGGCGGCGCCTTGCGCACCAGTTTCGCGAGCAACGCGTCGGCCACGGCGAGACGCCTCAGCGTGCGGTATGCAATGTCCTGCGTCGCCCCGCGGGACACCGCCACGTGCGTTGCCGCGATAACCGTCTGCAAGGCTGCGGGCAGCGCGGAACCCGCACGCACCGCGCCGACCGCTTGCGCGGCGGCATCGAGCGCGAACGCGAGTGAATCGGGTGCGAGGTGAAGCGTGGCGAGACGGACGTCGGACGACGCTCGGCTGCTGTCCGCCGATGAAACGGCGCGGCGTCGGAAAGGCTTTTCGGTCATGTCGGGGCGAAGGCGTTCGAGCCGGCCGATGCCGGTCCGCACAAACGAAGCATTGTAACTTGCGAGGGGTTTGGCCTGAGATTAGGACCCGGACGATGGCCGAACGGACGGGATTAGAGGCAGTCCGCTGTTTATGACATGGTGTGACAAGGCTCATCGCCGCTTGCGCGGCGATGAGCCTTGGGTGCGGCCTCAGACTGGCACAATCATTCCATCCGTCCGGTTCGCGCCATCTCCATCAGGCGTGCGACGCGCTCCTCGGTCGCCGGGTGCGTGGAAAAAAGCTTGGAGATTCCACCGCCTGCCAGCGGATTCATGATCATCATCTGCGCGGTGGCTGGATGCTGCTCGGCAGTCGGAAACGGCACGCCCGCGGCATACGCGTGAATTTTCTCGAGCGCGCTGGCAAGCGCCTGCGGATCGCCGGAAATCTGCGCGCCGCCGCGATCGGCTTCGAATTCCCGCGCCCGCGATATCGCCATCTGGATCAGCGCACCGGCCAGCGGCGCCAGCATGGCTACGGCAATACTGGCGATCGGATTCGAGCGCCGGCCGTCAGAATCCCGGCCGCCAAAGAACATGGCGAAGTTGGCCAGCGCCGAGATCGCACCGGCCATGGTCGCCGATATCGTCGAGATCAAAATGTCCCGATGCTTCACGTGCGCCAACTCATGCGCCATCACGCCACGCAACTCGCGCTCGGACAACACCCGCAGGATGCCGGTCGTCGCTGCCACAGCCGCGTGCTCCGGATTACGCCCGGTTGCGAACGCATTGGGCGCGTTTTCGTCGATGAGATACACCTTCGGCATGGGCAACTGCGCCCGCGTGGCGAGCTCGCGAATCATCCGATAAAACTGCGGCGCGCTGGCTTCGTCGACTTCCTGTGCGTTGTACATCTTCAGCACGAGCTTGTCGGAGAACCAGTACGAGAAGAAATTCATGGCGAGGGCGACGAGCAGCGCAAGCATCATCCCCTTGCTGCCGCCGATCATTCCTCCGATTACGACAAAAAGGGCCGTGATCGCTGCCATCAGCATCGCCGTTTTGACCCAGTTGAACATGTCTTGAACTCCTCACCCAATATCAATGCGCCTTAAGCGCGAGCGGCCGAAACGGCCTTTTTGCCTGACCGGGCAATCCGTCAAAGATTAGCCGGCCCCGGATTGTAAGCAAAATGTTAGATAAGGGCATCGCGGAAAAATTCAATCACCTGTGCGAAGTCGCCAGCTTGATGCCTAATCCGACGAATGCGCTGCCCACCACCCTGTCCAGCCATAGCTTCACGCACGGTTTGCCGGAGAAGCGTTGCGTCACGCTGCCCGCGATCCACGCGACGATCGTATTCCAGAAGGTGCTGACCAGCACGAACACCAGACCGAGTGCGAGGAAGGCAAGAGTTTTGTGCGCGCTGTCGGCAGCAACGAATTGCGGGATGAACGAGACAAAGAACAGCACCACTTTCGGGTTCAGCACATTCGTGACGAAGCCTTGCGTGAAAAGTTGTTGCAGCGATTTCGGCGCGGCGCGAACGCGGGTTGCGTCTGCTTCCCTCTGCTTGCCGCTGGTTTCCGCTGCTGCCGGCTTCGCGAAGATCAGTCGCACGCCGAGATAGATCAGATAAATCGCACCCGCGAACTTGACGATAGTGAATGCCGTGACCGATGCCGCCAGCAACGCCGTCAGCCCGAACGCGCAGGCCAGCGTATGCACGATGCAGCCGAGCGCAATACCCAGCGCCGATACCACGCCCGCGCCCCGTCCTTGCGCAACACTTCGGCCGACGATGTACGCCGTATCCGGCCCCGGCGTAACGCTCAGCAACATAACGGCAACAATAAACAGCGTGAAACCGGTGATTCCAAGCATTACGGGACCTTAGTTTGGTTTTTGCTGGCCTTAGATATTTTGGCAGCTGCGCAGGAAACGCTTGGACACCGTTTCAAGCACCCGGCGCCACTTCTCGAAGTTCGAATCGTTGCCCTTTAACAATAGGCGATCCGGCCAGAAATTCGCGTACCGGGAGTCGTTTGCCGCCGGGCTTTTGCAACTGCGTGAGACGCAAGCCGCCCTGACCGCACGCAACCACGACACCCTCCGCGCCGCTTTCCACAATCACGCCGGCCTCGGCATCGCCCGTCAATGCCACCGGCTCTGCGGCCCAGATCTTCACGACAACGCCATCAAGCGTTCCAAACGCACCGGGGAATGGATCGAAGGCGCGAATCTGACGCGCGAGCATGCTCGCCGGACGCCGCCAGTCGAGCGCCGCTTCGTGCTTGGCAATCTTCTCCGCGTACGTCGCGCCGTCCTGCGGCTGCGGCGCGCCGGGCAAGGCGCCGTCCCGCTCGAGATCCCGCAACGCTTCAACGATCAGGTCAGCGCCAAGCTGCGCCATACGGTCATGCAGCGTGGCGGTGGTATCTGTGGATGTGATCGGGATGTGACCTTTGACGATCATCGCGCCGGTATCGAGCCCTGCATCCATCTGCATCAACGTGATGCCCGTCTCGGCGTCACCGGCTTCAATCGCGCGATGAATGGGCGCTGCCCCACGCCAGCGAGGCAACAGCGAACCGTGGATGTTGATTGCGCCCAGCGGCGGGATGTCGAGCACTTCCTGCGGCAGGATCAGCCCGTACGCCGCCACGACCATGATGTCGTGCGGCGTGGCCTTCAAGAGCTCAATAGCAGCGGCCGCTTCCTCGGGGTACTTGCCGTTGCGTCGCAACGAAGTTGGCTGCGCCACCGGCAAGCCGTGCTCGGTTGCAAACCGCTTCACCGGCCCTGCGGCCATTTTCAAACCGCGCCCGGCGGGCCGGTCCGGCTGCGTCAGCACGAGCGGTATATGAAAACCCGCTGCGTGAATGGCGGCCAGCGCGGCAGCGGCAAATTCGGGTGTTCCGGCAAATACGACACGCAGCGATTGAGTCATCGATTCAGCAACCTGCAAATTCCAGCATCCGTCTTAGTGAAGTCTTAATGAGTCGACGCGTCACAGCGCCTTTTCGAGCTTTCTCATCTTGCCGCGAATTCGCGTCTGCTTGAGCGACGACAAGTATTCGACAAAGACTCGCCCCATCAGGTGATCCATCTCATGCTGGATACACACGGCGAGCAGTTCGTCACAGTCGATTTCGAACGCCTCGCCCTTCTCGTTCAGCGCGCGCACGCGCACCTTTTCCGGCCGCTCGACAAAGTCGTAAATGCCCGGCACCGACAAGCAGCCTTCCTCGTGATCCTTCTTCTCATCGCTTGACCAGATGATCTCCGGATTGATGAAGACCTGAAGCTGGTCGTGCGTGTCCGATGTGTCGATCACGATCAACCGTTCGTGCACGTCCACCTGGGTCGCGGCAAGGCCGACTCCAGGCGCCGCGTACATGGTTTCAGCCATGTCTGCGACGAGCCTGCGAATCCGGTCATTGACGACCTCTACGGGCTTCGCGACCTTGTGCAGCCGCTTGTCCGGGTACTTGAGTATGTTGAGCAGAGCCATGATTCAGATTATCGACGCACGCCGCAGCGCGCGATAGTCGGCCATTCGGCCAGGTTGTAAAAGAGTGCCGGTATCGAGAAGATGATTGGGCCGAAACGCGGCGCTTCAACGTCGTTTCTGTGCCGCTCGTGGGGCGGCAACGCGTTGTCCGAACAGCCGGGAATCAGGCCGCTCGACAATCCTTTCGTATTTCGGAATATGAAAATTTTAACATGACACCTTTCCTGCTGCCGACGGCCGACGCCAAGCCCTGTCTGGGCGAAACCGATCTACAGGACGTTTCAGCATGGCTGCGGCTGGCGAACGCGAGCGGTTTACCGCCCATCGCGCTGCGTGCATTGCTTGCCGAATTCGGTGGGCCGCAGGCGGTATTGAACCAGCCATTCGGTGCGCTCGCGGCAATCGCCGGAGAGAAAGCTGCGCATGCCGTGCTGGGCTCTCCGCCACGCTCGGAACTCGGGTCATTCGACGAATGCCTTGCGCGCACGCTCGAGTGGGCGTCGGTTCCAGGCAACAGGATCGTGACGCTTGCGGATTCAGCGTACCCGCCTGCGCTTCTGACCATGCCCGACCCGCCACCGCTGCTATATATAAAGGGACGGCTGGACTTGCTCCAGGCCCGGGCGGTTGCGATCGTCGGCAGCCGGAGCGCTACGCCGCAGGGTATTGATGACGCCCGACGCTTCGCGCAAGCCCTTTCGGAGGCAGGGCTCGCAATTGTGTCGGGGCTTGCGCTGGGTATAGATGGCGCGGCGCATCGCGGAGGACTGAGCGGTGCCGGCGGCACGATTGCGGTCATCGGAACGGGTGCGGATCTTGTTTATCCGCCGCTGCACCACGCGCTGGCGCACGAAATTGCATCGAACGGCACGATTGTGTCGGAATGGCCACTCGGCACGCCGGCCCGGCCGGCGAATTTTCCGCAGCGTAACCGGTTGATCGCGGGGCTGGTGAGTGGCGTACTGATCGTCGAAGCAGCCATGCGCTCGGGTTCGCTGATCACTGCCCGGCTCGCCAATGAAATGGGGCGCGATGTTTTCGCGATTCCCGGATCGATCCACGCGCCGCTGTCGCGTGGGTGTCATCGGATGATCAAGCAGGGGGCGAAGCTCGTGGAAACGCCCGACGATATTCTCGAAGAGTTTGGTTTCACGGTTGTGAGCGAAACGGCGGCAGCGCCCGTTTCGAAGCCGCGAAGGCGCGGGAAAGCGCGTCCAGCGGAGGACGCCAGCACCGAGC
>NZ_JAQGMM010000226.1 GCF_028292365.1 Caballeronia sp. | reverse complement strand
TCGAGAACAACGTGCAGGGGATTCTGGGTTACGTGGTGCGGTGGATCGACCAGGGCGTGGGATGTTCGAAGGTGCCGGATATCCACGATGTCGGGTTGATGGAAGACCGCGCGACGCTGCGGATTTCAAGCCAGCATATTGCCAACTGGCTCCATCACGGGGTGGTGTCGGCGGCGCTGGTCAACGAGACGTTCGAGCGCATGGCGAAGGTCGTGGACAAGCAGAACGCCAGCGATCCGCAGTATCAGCCGATGGCCGGTCACTTTGAAACGTCGCTGGCCTTTAAGGCGGCGAAGGCGCTGGTTTTTGAGGGCCGTGCGCAACCGAGTGGATATACGGAACCGTTGCTGCATAAGTTCCGGCTCGGCGCCAAGGCATAGCTGGGGTGGTAGCCGCAAGCCGGTTTGCGATACGCACTCCGGCTGCAGCGCCACCTTCGGAACCCCAACAATCGTTCATCCAAGCGCATGACGAAGCCTTCACTCCCACGCTGTTGAGCGGACTCCGACAAGCGCCGCGACCAAACCCGTCAGCTCTGGCAATGCCCGGATGTCAGATCGGGGTGGCGGTCATGATCGGTTCTGTCGCAATAAAAATGATTGGGCGAACAAGGTCGCTATGCTAAGTAATGCTTATTTTGCTAAAGAGTAAAGCCGCTCGGCGGACTCCGTGAGAGCTGCGGTCAGGGCCTGTGCGGCTGCTGCACGGTCGAGGTTGACGGCCAGGCTGTGACCGGCTGCATTTATCCCGCAATGCACGCCGACGGTTCCAGCATCGCAACGATCGAGAGTCTTGAAGAAGGCGGCGTCCTCGATCCAGTGCAGCAGGCTTTCGTCGACTGTGGCGCCTTTCAATGCGGGTTTTGCACGTCGGGATTCATCTTAATGAGCCGTCAATTGCTACGCGTCACGTAGACCACAATGAAGTTGTCACCGATTGCGAATTAAAAACGTCAATCCGCGTAAGTAGTGTCCAAAGACCGTTCAAAATCATGGGTTTACGTGTGGCGCATTAAAAGTGTCAACTGCTGCAAGTGGTGACGGTATCAACCGACGGCCAATGCGCGATGCTGCCGGGTATTGGCATGAGCGGCTCGGACACGCCACACCTGAAGCCATCTGGATCAGCGACTATTGGATGTATCAGAATTGACGATAACGAACGCTTCCGCGTTGCGGTTGAGCGGTATGGCCGACTTGCACAGCCCCGCTCTCCGCCTTCGTCATGTCATCGACATCGACATCGACCGTTGATCGCTTTAGTTTATTTCAAATTGAACTATGAGTTCGATCCGGCTAGTCCGCTATTCGAGGTCTTCTGCTTGATCCAACGTCCTCGTGATCTCAACTAGCTAAGGCAACCGATCGCTTCGTATCAGATCGACTTCAATCCCCTCCGGCCAGCGTCATCGTTGTCGCTGGGTCAGATGGTCTGTGTTCGCTGCAGCGGCGCGAATGGCACTCATCGGCCCGTTTCGGTCACTCAGGGCAATTCTTCGTCCGTCGGGTTTCGGCTCGATTTGAGACGGTTGCCAGCGATGGGATCGCATTTATGCGCGCAGTATTTTGGACAGGACGTAAGTCTCGCGAGAACTGTGACCGGTACACCGATAAGCGCATCTAAAGCTCGGAACTGTTCAGTACTTTATCCAGTTCGTCCAGGGTATAGGGCTTGCGCATCGCCTTCCAGCGGAATGTTGGCGCTGGAACAGCAGGCATTTCGTTGCCCGAGGCGAAGATAACGCGCAGCGCTGGCCGTAACTGAACCGCTTTTTCGGCGAGTTCGATTCCGGACATGCCAGGAATCGCCAGATCGGCGAGCAAAACGTCGAATGCCTCGTCCCCAAGCCAACGCAGCGCCTCTTCCGGCGAGCCAGTCGTAGCCGGAGCATGTCCGAGCATTTTTACCAGTTCGCTCGTAGCTTCCAGTAACGCAAGATCGTCGTCGACCAGAAGAACCCGGAGACCTGTCGTGCCAGAATTTGCTGCTGACAGCGTTGCGTCCTGGCGTTCACGGGTCGCGCGAGTAGCGCCCAGCATCTGGCGGATCTTGTAGGCGAGCTGTTCCCGGCTGTATGGCTTGCTCAACAGCTCAACGCCCGGATCCAGGCGTCCGCCGTGAATGACCGCGTTCTGCGTATAGCCGGAAGTAAACAGCACCTTCAGGCGCGGCAGAAGCTGCAGCGCCTGGGCGGCCATGTCGGGACTGCGCAGGGACCCGGGCATGACGACGTCCGTGAAAAGCAGGTCAATATGGATGCCACTTCGAATCACGGTCAACGCCTGCTCTGTGCCGTCTGCCTTCAGCACACTGTAGCCAAGGCCGGTCAGCGTATCGACAACGGTAGATTGCACCTTCAGATCGTCTTCCACGACGAGGATGGTCTCCGTTCCGCCCAGCAACCGGACGCTCGGTCTCGCAGGAGGCTCGATTGCCGTTTCGGTGGACCGCGGCAGGTAGATTTTGACGGTGGTGCCATGCCCGACCTCGCTATAGATGCGGGTATGTCCACCGCTCTGCTTGACGAAGCCATAGGCCATGCTTAAACCCAGTCCGGTTCCCGACCCCTCGGGCTTCGTCGTAAAGAACGGGTCGAATGCCCGCTCAAGCACGTCGGCCGGCATGCCACTGCCAGTGTCGGTGACGGCGAGCATGACGTACTGGCCTACCGGCACATCGGGCAGCCCGGCAACGTACTGATCGTCGAGCATTGCATTGACCAGTTCCATGGTTAGCTTTCCGCCATCCGGCATCGCATCGCGCGCGTTGATAGCCAGATTGAGAATGACGTTCTCCAGCTGATGAATGTCCACGATCGTGTTCCATAGCCCGCCGGCGACGACCGTCTCCACTTCAATGGTCTCGCCAAGTGCGCGCCGCAGCAGATCATCCATGCCCCGTATCGCGGGCGCCAGGTTGATCACAACCGGTCGCAAGGGCTGCCGACGTCCAAACGCGAGCAGTTGGGACGCTAGTTTCGCGCCGCGCTCGACCGCGTCGATTGCCTTGTCGAGCCGCTCGCGGGTCCATCCGTCGCCGGCATGACGGTTTTCCAGCAGCTCCAGGTTACCGCGCAGCACCTGCAATACATTGTTGAAATCGTGCGCAACGCCGCCCGTCAACTTACCGATAGCCTCCATCTTCTGCGACTGGAACAGTGCCGTCCTGGTCTCCTCGAGAACCCGGTTCGCTTCCGTCCGCTCCGTGATGTCGCGGGTGATCTTCGCAAACCCAGCAAGCATTCCATCCTCGTCGCGGATTGCGTCGATCACGACCTGCGCCCAGAAACGGCTACCATCTTTCCTAACCCGCCATCCTTCCGCTTCAAACCGGCCGTCCCTCGCAGCAGCGGTCAGCCCGCGCTGCGGGAGTCCTGTCGCAGCGTCTTCCGGCGTGTAAAAACGCGAGAAATGCGATCCGATGATTTCCTCTGCAGCGTAGCCCTTGATGCGCCGTGCGCCGGAGTTCCAGTTTGTGACCACGCCTTCCGGCGAGAGCATGAAGATTGCGTAGTCAGTCACGCCGTTAACCAGCACGCGGAAGCGTCGCTCGCTTTCCAGCACTGCCTCGTGCGCGGCCTTTTTCTCCGTGATATCGCGCACGATATTCACATAAGCGGCAGGTTGCCCACCTTCCGTATGCAATGCGGTAGTCACGTCGCTGGCCCAAAACGTTGACCCATCCTTGCGGACTCGCCAGCCTTCGGTGTCGTGGCGCCCTGTCCGTCGGGCGGTTTCGAGGCCGACCGCAGGCGCCCTTTTTTGGCGGTCATCCTCTATGTAGAGGATGTCCAGCATCTGGCCGATGATCTCGTCCGGCTGGTATCCGTGGATAACTATGCCGCCGCGATTCCAAGTCAGAATCCGGCCTTCCAGCGAAATCGCACAAATTGAATAGTCAGAGACAGATGCAACCCACTTGTCCGTCCAGTTCTGGATCGTATCGCCTGGTTGCCGTTTGTTCGGCATATTTGACTCCCGATTTGACTGGCTTTGAAGCTGGTGTGGCTGGCCAATATATTACCTCGTCATTCGATGCGATCAGGGTGGGCGACCCGCGCGTTCCTTTCGTCCGTCGCTCGGCCGGGCGATCAAGGTCTTTTGCTGCGGCCGAAGCCGACGGCGAGCTCACCGCAAAGGACGCTTCCGCAAGCGAGCGAATTCGGGAATCATGGCGAAGGGAAGAAAGCGTTGACGATGCGTTGTCCGCCTGTCCCGCGATGGTCGGTTGACCGCAACGAAAACGGTAACCGGCCATTCGCCGGTTTCCCGCGGATGTCTCGTTATGGGCCGACAAGAGGCGGTCACGCCTGCCAAATACGGCCACTCGATGCCGAGGCCCGACCGGGATTCGTTAAAATTCCGCCATATCTCGATCTAAGCGGCTGATTTAATTGCGAAATCGATGATTGGATCGAGTGCCGGTACAAACCTCTGGGATCGGACTGATAGTTCCCGCAGCTGTTGATGCTTTGTCAGTAACTCGCAACGGAACGGCATGCGAGCGGCCTGGAGTCCCTAGCGAACGGTGTACGGCGGCAACTGGACGACGGGTGCCGCCGCCTTGAATATGTCTTCGCGCGACCGTGTTCGCGGCGGATAAATGCGTTCGCAGTTGATCGTGCGTTTGGTTTGCTTGGCCTCGTCGCCCTGCGAGGCAAGACGGCGGTCCCATCCCTCCGTGTACACTGCACCCCAAGGGCCGAGATCGAGAATGGTCGTGTACCAGTCAATGTGAAGCGGTAGCATCGGCAGACCAAGCAGGTCGCAAACGGCATTGTGACCGGCGTAGCGCCCCATCGGCCGGCCATGCTGGCACGACATGACCGACGGCCGCGCTCCGTCGATCAGGATATGGGCGCAATCGCCGGCCGCGAAAACACCGGGCACATTGTCGAGGCGCAAAAACGAATCCACCGGAACACGTCCGAACGGATCGAGCGTCACGGGAAACTGCTCGGTCAGCGAACTCGCGCGCATGCCGCCGCACCAGACGATAGTTGCGGCATCGATGCGTTTTCCGCCCGTCAGCAGGATACCGTCGCGCGTCACGGCCCCGAGCGCAACGCCCGGTAGCAGTTCGACACCCAGCGCGTTGAGCGCCTCCTCGATCACGGGCTGTGCGCCGCCCATCGCCTGACCGATCTTCGCTGAACGATCAGCGAGGATCACGCGAACCGGATTCCGCCCGCTGTCACCGACGACGCGGCGCAGCCGCGCGGGCAATTCAGCCGCCAGCTCGATACCCGTCAGCCCCGCGCCGACCACGACGACCAACAGGCGCCCGGCTGACTCCGGTAGCCGAGGCAATTGGAGCAGGTGTTCCTGTAGCTTGCCGGCTCCTTGGAAGGTATCGACATCGAATGCGAATTCGCGCAGTCCGGGGATGCCAGGGCGCACGAGCTCGCTCCCCGCAGCGAGGATCAGGCGGTCGTAGTCGAGCCATTGGACTTGCCCGTCGACGTCAATCTCGACCTGGCGCGTCGACAGATCGACCGAGCGCACGATGCCCTGAATCCAGCGCACGCCAACCGGATCGAGCACGTCGGAAAGTGGTACAAGCGTGTCGTCGAGCGGCTGCTCATAGTTGCGAACGCGAATGCTGTGATACGGCGTACCGTTAATGACGACGACCTCAACCTGGTCCGTCGGCACCTGCAACTCGTCGAGTTTGCGCGCCGCACCCACCGCACTCCACAAGCCGGCAAAACCGGCGCCGACCACCACGATACGCTTCATGCCGTTCTCCATGAGAGGCATGCTCCTCACTTCGGAAGAATCAGTCTATCAGCAACGCAAATTCGAATGTACCTGACTGAGACTCCGCAGCTGCGTCTTAAAACCCGTCGCAAACTCCTTTCAACCGTCTCGGAGCGTTGAAGCGAGGTTCTACCCTGTTCGGTTCGGAGAGTCACATCACCGAATTCGAGGATCGCGCATTTGATCGTCGCAAATCTTCAAAGGTTGCATTTACAAGGTATCGTATGTGTTGAAAACGCTCATACGCTCTCCTATCGCTAACCCGCATTATCGAAACGGTCTCGAATTTCGACAAAACTGGCTTAATAGAAAACGCTCTGACCGGAATCTTTGTCGTGGTTAGCATCCGTGATGTTGACGTCTGTTATTAACGCTGGCCGTGTCCATAGGACGCGAATCGTGTCCATTAATTCTGCTAGCGCGGCGCCCTGCTAATTCGTCCGACATAGCGTGGAGGAAGTGGTTCAATGCTTCGCCCATGCGAAATATGCGCGCTTTCAGAAAACAAGGTACTTTCCAACTGTTGCACCACCTTTTATTAAGGATAGCTTTGTATTTTTTTGAAAATTGAAGAATACCACATTTGCGGAATTGATGAACAGGGCCAACGCGCCAGCAGAATTAACTAGCATCTCGCCGACTGCCAGTTGCCGAAACGCAACATCGTCCAACGCGGCGATTTCGCTTCAATCCCTTTCTGGACATGCTTCACGGTAACTTTTCCCGCTAGCATCATCTATGGACACTGCTAGCGGAATTAATGGACAACTACAGGATCAACGGACATCAACCTCACCGGCACGCTGGAGTGCATTCGGGCGGTGGCACCCGCGATGACCGTACGCAAGCACGGCCGGATCATCGTCACTTCATCGACCCAGGGACGCCACGGCATGCGCGATGGCGCGGGCTACTCGGCGTCGAAGTGGGCGCTGCTGGGGCTGATGAAATCGCGGCGTTGGAAGTCGGTGAGTTCGGGATTACCGTGAACGCGGTCATCCCTGGCCTGATCGATACCGAATTGACGCGCAACGAAAGGCGCTACACGCAGGCGCTGAAGGAGGCAAGGAGGTAAGGTCCCCGAACCACCTCTTGAGCCGAAAGTGGTGGAAGCGCTCACGCAGAAAACGCCGCTCGGCGTGCCGTGGATCGACCCGGACGATGTCGCGCCGGCCTTCGTGTACCTTGCATCAGATGACGCGCACACGGTGACCGGTTCGGCGCTGGACGTCACCGGCGGCGACAGTGCGTAAAAACGGCGTGATGAGAGGGCGGCGATCTGCCACCTTCATCCGTAAGGAGAGAGAACGATGGAACCGATAAAACCCATGAAACCGATGGCGCCCATGGAGCCGATGAAGCCTATGCCGGCCATGGAAAAGCGGTGGCCTGATAAATTGGCTCACGCGTCTGTAAGCGGTTCGCAAAACGGCGTGCGCTACGCATTTTTCCCTTATAAACAGCGCTTGCTGATGAAGAGAACGGCGACCTTCGTACCTATGACAGTGACGATCATCGGATTAACGGGGTATCGCAGCAGCAGAGCCACGGACACTCGCTGGCGTTCACGAGCCAAATTGGCGTCGTCGACCTCGACGAGTTGAAGCAGGTCTGAATCGGCCCGGTGCCGGCAGAGAAGTCGCGTACTAAGGGCCAGGCTGCGTGCGCCCGTCTGCACGGTCGGAGCCGGCTTCGGATCATGTCGCCGTGAGCCGCCCGGATCGCAAGAGAGGAACCTCAGCACAAGCACAAGTGCAATGAGCGCAGACAAACGCTTTACGCGCCCGATAAGCGCGCCATCAATCGTTGGGCATCAAATGGCGCCCGAACTTTTTGATCATTGTCGAAATAGCAGAACACATCGCGAGTTTTTCTTGGACGGGCGCGAGCGGGCGAAAACAGCTTCGAATCCGGAGGTGCGCTTCCCGCGGACCAACTCCGGATCCGACTCGCCCAATGGTCGAGCCCTTCATCGGTATAGGCTCCGCCGTACAGCGTCTCGGTACCATGAAGGCGCATATACATAAAGTCAGCCGTCAAATCTTCGGCATAGGGCCACCCCGCCACCGAGTCTGAAATCACGAGCGCGACGCGATGTTCGCGCAGCGTTTTTATAAAGTCCGGGCTTGCGAAACTCGGGTGCCTGATCTCGATCGCGTGTCTGAGACGGTGCTGACGCTTGATGTCGAACCACGGCTGCTTTACCCGGGCGTCATGCTGGCTGGCTAAAGCAGTTGCTTCGCGAGTGTCACGCGGCAGCAACGCTAGAAACCGGTTCAAGCGGTCGGGCTCAAATGAATAGTTGGGCGGGAACTGCCAAAGAAAAGGGCCGAGCTTCTCTTCAAGCGCGAGGACGCCAGAGGCGAAAAAATTCGCGATGGCGGGCCGCGCGGTATCGTCTCGGAATCGGAGCATGTGGGTCAAATAACGCGGACCCTTCACGCTGAATACAAAATGAGCGGGCGTTGCCGCGTACCACGACTTGTAGCTTCCGATCGTCTGGAGGGAATAGTGCGAGCCATTGATTTCTATCGTGTCTACCACACGAGAAGCGAACTCCAGCTCTCGAGCCTGTTGAAGACCCTTGGGGTAAAACATGCCGCGCCACCCCTCGTAGCGCCAACCCGATATTCCGATCCTGTTAGCCATCGTTTCTCGCGCACTCATTTAGTACGCCAACGTGCAGGCGGCGTCATTTGGCGGCCGCTCCGAATGCACGTCCCTTCCCTCGGACGCAGGCCATGTAAAGGAGACACCGTACTTACGGCTGACCCGAGCCTCCTGTTGCGCCATGGACTTGCCCGGTCACGTAGCTCGCCTGCGCGGACGCAAGCTGAACGTAGACGGGCGCTATCTGCGCTGGTTGCCCGGGCCGCCCCATAGGTACCTGCTCACCAAACTTCTCGACATTCTCTGTTGTCTGTCCGCCGCTGACCTGAAGTGCCGTCCAAAAAGGTCTAGGGGCGACCGTAATGACGCGGATGCCCCGCGAGCGAATTTAGCGCGCGCAAGCTCTGCGCGGCTGGCCCTAGTTCCTGCCGGCCCGGCTTTGGATGCGGTGGAGATTGGGCTTTCATGACCGACTCATGAGCAATTCCCATGCCGGTGAGGACGCACACGCTGCTCCCGGCATGCATGCCGGGAAGGCCTCCCGATGGGCTCTGCCGCGAAGCATGCAGGCTCTCGCCTCACGCAAACATCTTGTCTAGCGCAATCTGAAGGTCGCGGATAGCCTTTCCCGCCGCATGCCAGATCACGTTCGCAAAATGGGAATGGTTGCCCCCGCGCCGGCGTCGACGCTCGAACTGATTGGGCGCGCATTTGAACTCCGGTAAGGATTTGAGCGCGTCTTAAGTTGCATCAGGCCACTGCATTTCCTTCCAACGATGCGAATCTCTGAGAATGGAATTGCCACTAAATGTGCACCCATCCCCAGGAATCCGCCGACCGAAAGGACGACATAGTGTCCTTGTTGTCTGGAATGACAATGAAATCATCAATCGTCCCGAGTTGTTCCTTTGCGATTAAAAACGGGCGAGCCGTTGATTTTCGAAGCGCGGTATCCGGTGCCAGTTGAACGACATCAACCTTTTGTTAAGTAATATCCTGCGGCGTTCCCTGTGCGCGATGCTTGTATGTTGACGCCCATTGCGAGGACCGCCGCCGCTATAAAACCGGATCTTTTTTTCATCGCTAGTCTCTTTTGTGATATCCATCTGCGTACGGCGAGTTGACCCGCCGGTTCGTATTTCGCGGCCAGCCGTCCCGGCGACGTCGTTGTGCCGGCTCGCACGGCGCGCTCCGTAACGTGGAAACAAAAACGCGCGAAGTGGGGACAGCGTCAGCTCCTTCGCGGCCGGGCTTGGTGTCGGATTCACCTTCCTCAGGCAAATCGTGGGGCGGATTGGGGCTCCCGGGTGTAAAGCGGTGACGGGTCCGGTTCTTCTGGCGTGGTCGGATCTGAGGGCATGACAGTCTCCTGAAAACGGAACAAAGCGCCCTAGTCAATGCAAATGCTCGGCCCGAGACCATCCGCGCTAGATATGCTTTCGATTTTGGAAATTTTTGGGAAGTCGAGCGTTTATGCTTTTCCTCAAGACCGTCGCGCGCATTTCTTTGAACGGAAGGCTGTCCGATCTGTAACCCTAATGAACGATGCGAGCGACGCTGGTGGGCACTGGGTAAAGGTTGCCATAGGCCTGTCTGATGCGGTAAGACGGTTCGCCCCTCAAGTAGTAGTGACGCTCGGTTATCACGCGAGCTACTCCATGTGGCTTTGCATTTTGAAGTTGCTCTACCGCCGATTCTCCTTGATCTACATGTCTGACTCGAAAGCTGACGATGGCAAACTGTATAGGGCAAAAGAGTGGCTCAAACGGACGATCATTCGCCAGTTCGACGGCGCGCTCGTAACGGGCGAAAAGCACCGCGCATATGCGCGCTCGCTAGGGATACCCCTCGCCCGGTCTCGGACGGGCTTCGACGTCGTCGATGTGGAATATTTTTCACTGATGTCCGAGGCAGCGCGCAACTCCGAGAGCGACGTCCGCGCGAAATTCGGTCTGCCGCCTCGATATTTTATTTGCGTGAGCCGTTTCCTACCGCGCAAAAATGTTGATGTAGTGATCGAAGCCTATTGTCGTTCAGGGCTTCACAAACTCGGCCAATCGCTGGTCCTGGTCGGTCAGGGACGGTGTGGCGATCGCTTGCGTCAGTCGCGCAGCTCGGCTTGAGCTCTCATGTGGTCATTCTCGATTCAGTCAAGAACCTCGACATGCCGGCGGTGTACGCGCTCGCGGAGTTCGCCGTACTCGCCAGCCAGTTCGATCAATGGGGCTTATGCATTAGCGAGGCGTTTGCCGCGAAGTGCCCTGCTATTGTCACGTGGACCTGCGGAGTTGCTGGCGAGCTAGTCGCGGACGGCATCGACGGCTTTATTGTGGAGCCGGGAGACGTGCATATACTGGCTGAGAGGATGGTGGTTCTCGGTTCTGATCTCGCGCTGCGTGGCGCTTCGCTGAGAAAGCACGGTCCACCACCGACGATTGGACGCCCGCCCCTGTTCGCTTCCAACCTTATCGATCTGTCGATACCAATCGTAACGCACGCGAAAAACACCCTCAACCCGAAAGAGCGAGCCCGCTCTCAAACGTGAGTTTCGCTGTGCTCGATCGACCAACGTAGGGTCGTCGGACGCGCGTTGGTGCGACTTCAGTCCCAAATGTGGTGATCTCGACCCTGCGCTTTACCCGTGCCCGCTGCACCGCGCACCAAGCGAGACAGGGCACGGCGATTGCGTAGCCCGCGCTTACCTTGCTGTGCATGAATTCGCCCCTTTTTCTTCGATTCCATTG
>NZ_JAQGMM010000532.1 GCF_028292365.1 Caballeronia sp. | reverse complement strand
CCGAAGGGCTCGCACTGGTTGTGGTCGTGGTCGCTCGCGATTCCGAAGACCTCGAAGTCGCAGGACGCCGCGAAGAAATTTGCGACTTGGGCGACGTCGAAGGAGTACATCCAACTGGCTGCGAAGGACGAAGGCTGGGCATCGGTTCCGCCGGGCACGCGCAAGTCGACCTACGCGAACGCCGAGTACAAGAAGGCCGCACCGTTCGGCGACTTCGTGCTGAGCGCGATCTTGTCGGCTAATCCAAACGATTCGTCGCTGAAGAAGGTGCCGTACTCGGGTATTCAGTTCGTCGGCATTCCTGAGTTTCAGTCATTCGGTACGGTCGTCGGCCAGTCCATTGCAGGCGTGGTCGCAGGACAAACCACCGTTGATGCAGCTCTGAAAGCCGGTAACGCCGCAGCCGATCGCGCAGTGAAACAGGCGGGCTATCAGAAATAAGCGGGAAATAAGCGGGAAATAAGCATACTCAAAGCAGTCAAGGCGGAAACTTCTAGCGCCTAACGTAGTACAGCCGGCCGCGCCGCTCTTCCAGCAAGAGTTCGCGCGCGGCCTGCGCTTCATCGAGAGGTGACACGATCATGAGTCAACTTAATCCCCCCATACCGAACAGCTACGCGGAATCCGCGGCGGCGCGCGACAAGAAACGCGCGAAGTCGGTTCGCTGGCTGATCACGCCGACTACCGCCGTACTGTTACTATGGATGGCCATCCCGCTCGCGATGACCATCTGGTATTCGTTCTCGCGATACAACCTGCTGAATCCGGACGTCAAAGGTTTTGCGGGTATCGATAATTATGAGTTCCTCGCTACCGATCCGGCGTTCGGTCCATCGATCGTTCATACGCTGGTGCTGATCGGGTCGGTGTTGCTGATAACCGTGGTTGGCGGCGTGCTGCTCGCGGTGCTGTTCGACCGCAAGTTCATCGGCCAGGGCATCGCACGCTTGCTCGTGATTGCACCGTTCTTCGTCATGCCGACGGTCAGCGCGCTGATCTGGAAGAACATGATCCTGCATCCGGTGTATGGATTGGTCGCGGCGTTGATGCGTTTCTTAGGCATGCAGCCAATCGACTGGTTCGGCGACTATCCGTTGTTTGCTGTGATCGTGATTGTCGCGTGGCAGTGGCTACCGTTTGCATTCCTGATTCTGTTCACGGCGATTCAATCGCTGGATCAGGAGCAGAAGGAAGCCGCGCGGATCGACGGTGCAGGTGCGTTCTCCATGTTCTTCTACATCACGCTGCCGCACTTGAAACGCGCGATTGCCGTGGTGGTGATGATGGAAACCATTTTCCTGCTCTCCATCTTCGCTGAAATCTATACGACGACCGGCGGTGGCCCAGGCACGGCGACCACCATCCTGTCGTACTTGATCTACGCGCTCGGCCTGCAGCAATTCGACGTCGGTCTGGCTTCTGCCGGCGGCATTCTGGCGGTCGTGCTGGCGAACGTCGTGGCGTTCTTCCTGGTGCGCATGCTCGCGAAGAACCTGAAAGGGGAGTACGAATCATGAGCCATCCCGTTACCGCAACAACGTCGGTGCCGATCCTCGACACGCTCAAGCGTGGCGTGCTGGGTGTGATCGCGTGGCTGTTCGCGCTGCTGCTGTTTTTCCCGATCTTCTGGATGACCATCACGGCGTTCAAGACCGAGCAGCAAGCGTATTCGTCGTCGCTGATCTTCACGCCGACGCTCGATAGTTTCCGCGAGGTGTTCGCGCGCAGTAACTACTTTGCGTTTGCGTGGAACTCCATCCTGATCTCGGTCGGCGTCACGGTGATCTGCTTGTTGTTCGCCGTGCCGTGCGCCTATGCGATGGCGTTTTTCCCGACGAAGAAGACGCAGAAAGTGCTGCTGTGGATGCTCTCGACGAAGATGATGCCGTCGGTTGGCGTGCTCGTGCCGATCTACCTGCTGTGGAAAAACACCGGCATGCTCGACACGGTGTGGGGTTTGGTCATCGTCTACACGCTGATCAACTTGCCGATTGCCGTCTGGATGTCCTACACGTACTTCAACGAAATTCCGCGCGACATCCTGGAAGCAGGGCGTATAGACGGCGCGGCGACGTGGCAGGAAATCGTCTACTTGCTGATGCCGATGTCGCTGCCCGGGCTCGCCTCCACCGCGTTGCTGCTCGTGATCCTGTCGTGGAACGAGGCGTTCTGGAGCATCAACCTTTCGAGTTCGAACGCGGCGCCGCTGACGGTGTTTATCGCGTCGTATTCGAGTCCTGAAGGCTTGTTCTGGGCAAAGCTTTCGGCGGCTTCATTGCTCGCTGTCGCGCCGATCCTGATTGTCGGCTGGTTGTCGCAGAAGCAACTGGTGCGCGGCCTGACCTTCGGCGCGGTGAAATGAGCTGTGACCCGAGCTGCAATTTGAGCTGTAACCCGAAGTGGAACGCGAGGTTGATCCAGTGAACCTGAACTTGTCCCAAGCCGGCGTACCGGACGTGCTCGCTCCAGCAGATGTCCTCGACGGGCATCTGCTGATCTGCGACTGCGACGGCGTATTGATCGACAGCGAAGCCATTGCGGGACGCGTGCTCGTGCAGGAGATGCAGGCACTCTGGCCCGGCGTGGATGCCGAGCCGATCGTCACGCCGCTGCTCGGGCTGCGGATCGAAACGGTGCTGCTGCGCACGGCTGAAGCACTTGGCCGGACGCTCGATCTGGCCCAGATCGACGCAATCCGGGTGGTCGTGGAAGCCGCGGCCGTGGAAGGGCCGGCAGTCGATGGAATCGAGGCCGCGCTGGCCGCGATTTCCTTGCGCAAGGCCTGCGCGAGCAACAGCTTTACGTCGTATGTGGAAGCCGTGCTGAACCGCACGGGCCTCGTGCGGTTTTTCGGCGAGCGTCTGTTTTGCGCCGATAAAGTGCCGAACCCGAAACCCGCGCCCGACGTGTACCTCGCGGCGGCGCGGACCCTGCGGGTCGCACCCGAACGCTGCGTGGTGGTCGAAGACAGCGTGACCGGCGTCACCGCGGCAGCGGCGGCGGGCATGACCGTGCTGGGTTTCCTGGGCGGCGGTCATGCAACTGAAGGACAAATTGATGCGCTGAAACGTGCTGGCGCAAGTGTCGTGTTCGACGAGATGGGACAACTCCCCACGCTCGTCGGGCAGTGGCTGCAAAACGCAAGCTTCGAACTGCCGTGAGCCTCTTGCTCGCAGAAAACGAAGCCAAGTTAAAGACGGAGACTCCATCATGGCAAGCCTGAATCTGCGTAACATCAACAAGCGCTACGAAGAAACGGAAGTGATTCGCAGCGTGAACCTCGATATCGCCGATGGCGAGTTCGTCGTGTTCGTGGGCCCAAGCGGTTGCGGCAAATCCACGCTGATGCGGATGATCGCCGGGCTGGAAGATATCACCGGCGGCGACCTGACTATTGACGGCGTGCGCGTGAACGACGTGCAGCCGGCCAAGCGCGGGATTGCGATGGTGTTCCAGTCGTACGCGCTGTATCCGCACATGACGCTGTACGACAACATGGCGTTTGGCCTGAAGCTGGCCGGCACGAGCAA
>NZ_JAQGMM010000531.1 GCF_028292365.1 Caballeronia sp. | reverse complement strand
ATGTCGATGAATCCGTTCGACGAAATCGCCGTGGAAGAAGCCGTGCGTCTGCGTGAAGCGGGCGTGGCGACGGAAGTGATCGCAGTATCGTGCGGCGTGACGCAATGTCAGGAAACGCTGCGTACGGCCATGGCGATCGGCGCGGATCGCGCGATCCTGGTCGAATCGACTGAGGAATTGCAGCCGTTGGCGGTCGCGAAGATCTTGAAGGCGCTGATCGATAAAGAGCAGCCGCAACTGATCATCCTCGGCAAGCAAGCCATCGACGATGACTCGAACCAGACAGGTCAGATGCTCGCCGCGCTCGCCGGTTTGCCGCAAGCGACGTTCGCCTCGAAGGTGACGGTCGCCGACGGTAAAGCCACGGTCGCGCGTGAAGTCGATGGCGGCTCGGAAACGCTGTCGCTGACATTGCCGGCCGTGATCACCACGGACTTGCGCCTGAACGAGCCGCGCTACGTGACGCTGCCCAACATCATGAAGGCCAAGAAGAAACCGATGGAAACGTTGAAGCCGGCGGACCTGGGTGTCGACGTTACGCCGCGCCTGAAGACGCTCAAAGTCGCTGAACCGCCGCAACGCACCGCGGGCGTGAAGGTGCCGGACGTGAAGACGCTGGTCGAGAAGTTGAAGACCGAAGCCAAGGTTCTGTGAGGGAGTTTCCAAAGTGACTATTCTTGTAATTGCAGAACACGACAACGCATCGGTCAAAGCAGCGACCTTGAACACCATCGCGGCTGCTCAGAAGATCGGTGGCGATATCCACGTGCTGATCGCGGGTTCGAACGCGCAAGCAGCGGCCGAAGCTGCAGCGAAGATTGCGGGTGTAGCGAAGGTATTGCTCGCCGATGCACCGCAACTCGCCGATGGCCTGGCCGAGGTTATCGACGCAACGGTGGTTCAGATCGCGAAGAACTACTCGCATATCCTGGCTCCGGCGACCCCGTACGGTAAGAACATTGCCCCGCGTATTGCAGCGCATCTGGATGTCGCGCAGATCAGTGATATCACGGCCGTAGACAGCCCGGATACGTTCGAGCGTCCGATCTACGCGGGCAACGCCATTGCCACTGTTCAATCGAGCGATGCGATCAAGGTCATCACGGTGCGCACCACGGGTTTCGATCCGGTGGCGGCAGAAGGCGGCAGCGCATCGGTGGAGAAGATCGAAGCCGCGGCGGACACGGGCATCTCCAAGTTCGTGAGCCGCGAGTTGACGAAGCTGGACCGGCCGGAACTGACGTCCGCGAAGATCATCGTCTCGGGTGGGCGGGGTATGGGCAGCGGCGAGAACTACACGAAAGTGCTCGAGCCGCTCGCGGACAAACTCGGCGCGGCGCTGGGTGCATCGCGTGCGGCAGTCGACGCAGGGTTCGTTCCGAACGACTATCAGGTCGGTCAAACCGGCAAGATCGTGGCGCCTAATTTGTATGTTGCCGTCGGTATCTCGGGCGCGATCCAGCACTTGGCCGGGATGAAGGACAGCAAGGTCATTGTGGCGATCAACAAGGATGCGGAAGCACCAATCTTCGGCGTGGCGGACTATGGTCTCGTGGGCGATTTGTTCACGGTCGTACCGGACCTCGTGAAAGAACTTGGCTGATCGTTCTTAGGCCACTGGCTGGAAGCAAAGCAAGACCGTAAAAAAGGGGCGACATACGTGCGCCCCTTTTCACATCTGTTGGGGGAGACAAGACATGAGCTATAGAGCACCCGTCAAGGACATGCTGTTCGTGATGAAGGAATTAGCCGATATAGAAAGCATCGCGGCGTTGCCGGGTTTCGAGGACGCCAGTCTCGACACCGCACAGGCCGTGCTCGAAGAAGCGGCGCGCTTCAACAACGAAGTCGTTGCGCCGTTGAACTTCGAAGGCGACAAGAACCCGAGCTTCTGGAAGAACGGTGAAGTCACGACCACGCCCGGTTTTAAAGAAGCATTCCGCCAGTTCGGCGAGGGTGGCTGGCAAGGCGTGCTGCACCCGGTCGAGTACGAAGGCCAGGGATTGCCCAAGCTGATCGCCACGCCCTGCATCGAGATGTTGAACGCGGCGAACCTGTCGTTTGCGTTGTGTCCGCTTCTCACCGATGGCGCTATCGAAGCACTGCTGACCGCCGGGACCGAGGAGCAGAAGCAGCTTTATGTACCCAAGCTGAGTTCGGGCGAATGGACCGGCACGATGAACCTCACCGAACCGCAAGCCGGTTCCGATCTCGCGCTGGTCCGAACACGCGCCGAGCCGCAGGGCGATGGCACGTTCAAACTCTTCGGCACGAAGATTTTCATCACCTACGGTGAGCACGACATGGCGAAGAATATCGTCCATCTCGTGCTGGCGCGCACGCCCAATGCGCCCGACGGCGTGAAGGGCATCTCGCTCTTCGTCGTACCCAAATTCCTCACCGATGAAAACGGCACGCTCGGTGCTCGCAACGATGTGCATTGCGTATCGATTGAACACAAGCTCGGGATCAAGGCGAGTCCGACCGCCGTGCTGCAATTCGGCGATCACGGCGGCGCTATCGGTGAGTTGATCGGCGAGGAAAACCGCGGGCTGGAGTACATGTTCATCATGATGAACGCGGCGCGGTTCGCGGTCGGGATGCAGGGCGTGGGGGTGTCGGAGAGGGCGTATCAGAAGGCCGTTGCGTTCGCGAAGGATCGTGTGCAAAGCCGGCCGGTTGATGGCTCCGCCAAACAGCCTGTATCGATCATTCACCACCCCGACGTGCGCCGCATGCTCTTGACGATGCGCGCGCTGACCGAAGCATCGCGCTCGCTTGCTTATGTCGCGGCGGCCCATTGCGACCTCGCGCATCATCATCCTGACGAAGCCGCGCGCGCCAGCCATCAGGCGATCTACGAGTTTCTTGTGCCGGTCGTGAAGGGCTGGAGCACGGAGCTTTCCATCGATGTCGCGAGTCTCGGCGTGCAGGTTCACGGCGGTATGGGATTCATCGAAGAGACGGGGGCGGCGCAGTATTACCGCGATGCCCGTATTCTCACCATCTACGAAGGCACGACCGCCATTCAGGCCAACGACCTGATCGGCCGCAAGACCGTGCGTGACGGCGGCGCGACGGCGCAGGCGATTCTTGCGCAGATGGATCAGACCATCGCGCAACTAGCCGAGCGGGAAGGGCAGGCGTTCAAGTCGATGCATCGGCATTTGAGCGCGGGAAGCTTGTCGCTGGCACGGGTGATCGAGTTCATGGTCGCCAAGGTGAAAAGCGATCCGAACGCGGTGTTTGCCGGCAGCGTGCCGTATCTGAAGCTGGCAGGCATTGTGTTGGGCGGATGGCAGATGGCGCGCGCGCTGTTGGTGGCGTCGGACAAGCGTAGCGACGACGCGGCGTTTTATGGCGCCAAGATCGCGACCGCCCAGTTTTTCGCGGAGCATATTTTGTCGCAAGCGCCGGGGATTGAAGCGTCCATCGTCAGCGGTGATGGGCAGGAAGGATATCTGGCGCTGAGCGAGGATCAGTTTTGATTGGGTGAGGTGGGGAGGCTATGAAAAATGCCGTTCGACAAAAGTCGAACGGCATTTTTTTAAAGCATGGGCTCCTAGCTACACCCGAAACTCACGCACCTGCATATGACGGCCGCGTGCTCGTACGCGTCTCGCCGATATACCGATGCACCGACAAATCATCCGACTGAATGGCCGGTTGCTTGCCCGACATCAAGTCGGCCAGCAACTGCCCCGATCCGCAGGACATCGTCCAACCCAGCGTGCCGTGGCCCGTATTGAGGAACAGGTTCGGCACCGGCGTACGGCCAACGATAGGCGTGCCATCCGGTGTCATGGGGCGCAAGCCGGTCCAGAACGATGCTTGTGCGGTATCCCCGCCGCCAGGGAACAGGTCGTTCACGCACATTTCCAACGTTTCGCGACGCGCCTGGTTCAGCGATTTGTCGAAGCCGACGATCTCTGCCATTCCGCCGACGCGAATCCGGTCATCGAAACGGGTGATCGCGATCTTGTACGTTTCGTCCAGCACGGTGGAAACCGGCGCAGCGCTTTCGTTCACGACGGGTGCCGTGATCGAATAACCCTTCAGCGGATACACGGGGATATCGACAAGACTGCCCAGCAGTTTCGTGGAGTAAGAACCCAACGCAACAACGTATGAGTCGCCGCGAATGGTCTCTCCACCGCATTGCACGCCCGCAATCCGGCCGCCGCTTACCGCGAGCGCGTCGATTGGCGTGTTGTAGCGAAACTTCACGCCCAGCTGTTCGGCCATTGCTGCGAGGCGGGTGGTGAATTTCTGGCAATCGCCGGTTTCGTCATTCGGCAGGCGCAGACCACCGGTCAGCTTGTGCGACACGGCGGCAAGCGCCGGTTCCGCGTTGTGCAATTCAGCCGGCGTGAGCAATTCGAACGGCACATTCGCGTCGCGCAACACGGCGATGTCCTTCGCGGCGCCATCGAGTTGCTGTTGGGTCCGAAAAACCTGCAGCGTGCCACCGGTGCGGCCTTCGTAATTGATGCCAGTGTCCGCGCGCAGCGCCTGCAGGCAATCGCGACTGTATTCGGCCAGGCGCACCATGCGACCCTTGTTGACCGAATAACGCGCCTGCGTGCAGTTCTGCAGCATCTGCCACATCCACTTCAATTGAAACGACGTTCCGTCCAGGCGGATGGCGAGCGGTGCGTGTTTCTCGAACATCCATTTGATTGCTTTGAGCGGCACGCCGGGCGCGGCCCACGGTGAGGCGTAACCGGGCGAGATCTGACCTGCGTTGGCGAAACTCGTTTCGAGCGCCGGCCCCGCTTCACGATCGATCACGGTGACTTCGTGCCCCGCGCGCGCCAGATAGTAGGCGCTCGTCACGCCGACAACACCGCTTCCCAGAATTACGACTCGCATGCCTTGCTCCGTGCAAAGTGTGTCCGCCGGTCAATCGCTTCGTTTTGACTGAAGCCGTGTGAGTAGCGGGTTACATAGTGGTATCGACTATAGTATTGATACTGAGCCAGTTTTTGTTATTGTATTTATTCACTTTTCAGTGGAAAGCAATGAGAACGCAACGAAATTCAGTACGAGAACTCGATAAGATCGATCGCCGAATCCTGAAGATTCTTCAACAGGATGGCCGTATTGCAATGAAAGACCTGGCCGAGCAGGTCGGGCTCTCGGTGACGCCGTGCATCGAACGCGTCAAACGCATGGAGCGGGATCTGGTGATCGCGGGGTATTACGCGCGGGTGAATCCGCATCAGTTGGGTGCGTCGCTGCTGGTGTTTGTCGAGATCACCCTCGATCACAAAAGCGGCAACATGTTCGAGCAGTTCCGGCGAGAGGTGCAGCGGATTCCCGAGGTGCTGGAATGCCATCTCGTTTCCGGTGATTTCGACTATTTGATCAAAGCGCGCATTGGTGAAATGGCCGATTACCGCAAGCTGCTCGGCGACATCCTGCTGCAACTGCCGGGCGCCGTGCAGTCGAAAAGTTATGTAGTCATGGAGGAGATCAAGGAAACGCTGACCATCGCCGTCGAACCCTGAAATGACCTTGCGATCGGAGGAATTTACTGTATATTTATACAGTGTTTTATCGCTTTCATTCCCCGGCTATGGCTTCTCACGACGACGAATATCCTGTTGCTCCTCCCTCGCCGCTCAAGGGCCGAGGGGCGGTCACGAACCTTCAGGGGCGCTATGAAAAGGACGCGCGCGAGCGTGTCGATGACGGCTGGACGCATGTCAGCGAGGACGGGGAAGCCAATGACGCGCCGATCCTGCGCACGCAAGTATTCGAGGAACGCGCGAAGAGCATTCTGACGCGCAATTCGTCGCCGGATATTCCGTTCAGTGTGTCGCTGAACCCGTACCGTGGTTGCGAGCACGGCTGTATTTATTGCTTTGCGCGGCCAACGCACAGTTATCTGGGCTTGTCGCCAGGGCTGGATTTCGAAAGCCGGATCTACGCCAAGATCAACGCTGGCGAATTGCTCGAGCGGGAATTGGACAAACCGTCCTACCAGCCGGAGCCAATCGCGCTGGGCGTGATTACTGACGCGTATCAGCCCGTTGAACGGAATTTGCGGATCACGCGACGGGTGATCGAGATCCTGAGCGAACGAGGGCACCCGTTTGCGGCAATCACGAAGTCGTCGCTGATCGAGCGGGATATTGACCTGCTCGCACCCATGGCGCAGAAGGGCCAGGTCATGGCAGCCATCACCATTACCACGCTGGATGCGGATATCGCCCGCACGCTCGAGCCGCGCGCAGCCACGCCTTCAAGGCGGCTGCGCACTATCCGGACGTTGACCGACGCGGGCATTCCGGTGGGCGTCAGCGTCGCGCCCATGATTCCGTTCGTCACCGAACCGGACATGGAACGGGTACTGGAAGCCTGCGCAGAAGCGGGTGCGACAAGTGCGAGTTACATCGTTTTGCGCTTGCCGTGGGAGGTGGCGCCGCTGTTCAAGGACTGGCTTGCGGCGCATTTCCCGGATCGGGCGGAGCGTGTGATGGGGCGTGTGCGCGACATGCGCGGCGGCAAGGACTACGACTCGGATTTCTCGAAGCGGATGAAAGGTGAAGGTTTATGGGCCGACATGCTCAAGCAGCGCTTTCATAACGCCACGAAGCGGCTTGGCCTGAATCAACGACGGCACGGAATTCTGGATATGTCGGAATTTCGACATGTCGAGAAGGTGGTAGGTCGAAAACCACGTGCAGTCGAGGACAGTGCGCAGATGAAGTTGTTTTGAAAAGCGTGGCGCTGGCGACTGCCGTGCTGAACCGCTACGAGCCCCTAAGCGTCACTTCAACTTATTGCGACAACTCTTTAGCTGCTTGAACCTGGCCTTCGAAGTAAGTCTGGAAGGTGACGGCAAGACCGGCCATCAGCAGGAGCGCGCCGAAGAACAAAGAAAAGATCACGACGAAAATGACTGTCCAGCCGGATTCACTGTGTTGGCCGGTTTGCGCGTTGAACTGGGCGTCCCATTTTTCGTCGGGCCGCAAGCCGTAAACGATCGCCGACAAGAACGCCGACAGCAGCGAAATCGCTCCCGGAACGACCAGGACCCAGCCGAGGATCGAAGCCCGTTCCGTTGCCGCGAGCAACAGGTAACCGGCCACGCCCAACACAATGCCAACAATGTGCGCCCAGCCGAACTTGTCGCGCAAACCGTACAGATAAAAGCGATGCGCGCCAATGCTGCCAAAAAAGAAGGCGAGCGCGGCGGTGAGCGTTTTCGAGCGGAAACGCCCGTTTGCCGCTGGTTTCGATGGATGTGTGGCAGTGGATGGCGAGTTGTTCATCGGGAAACGAAAAGGAAAATGCAGTGAGCAATGGAAGCGGATTGGCGCAAGCGGCAACACTTTCGCGCCGACGCGGCATTCTACGCCCGCCGGGACGGGCACTCACGCGGCTAAACCGCTCAGTGCGCGGCGACCGGCCGCGGCAATGTCACTGCGAGATCACCGCAAGTTCACGGCAACGTCAAGGTTGCGTGTACGTAATCCGGTAGATCGCACCCGCGTCGTCGTCGCTGACGAGAAGCGAGCCATCGGGCATGGGCAGGACATCGGCGGGACGGCCCCAGACCTGTTGGTCTGGGCGGAGCCAGCCTTGGGCGAACGGCTCCATGCGTGGTTTTTCGCCATTCGCACCCAAGACGACCCGCACAATCCGATACCCCACCTTCGTGCTGCGGTTCCACGACCCATGCTCCGCGATGAACACGTTGTTCTGATAGTCGGCGGGGAACATCGTGCCTGTATAGAAGCGCATGCCGAGCGACGCCACGTGTGCGCCAAGCTTGACCACGGGCGGCGTGAACCCGGAGCACGGATGGCCGGCGCCGAATTCAGGGTCCGCAACGTCGCCGCCGTGGCAATACGGGAAACCGAAGTCCATGCCGGCTTTTGGCGCGTGATTGAGTTTGTCATCGGGAATATCGTCGCCGAGCATGTCGCGGCCGTTGTCGGTGAACCAGAGTTCTTTCGTCTGCGGATCCCAGTCGAAACCGACCGTGTTGCGTACGCCGTTCGCAAACACTTCATAGTCGGTGCCGTCCGGATTCATCCGGGCGATTAGTGCATACCGTTTGCGATCCGGATTGCAGACGTTGCACGGCGCACCGGTCGGCACATACAGTTTTCCGTCCGGCCCAAACGCGATGAATTTCCAGCCGTGATGCCGGTCGGAAGGCAGTTTGTCGGTGATCACCACTGGCTTGGGCGGCGCATCGAGGTGATTATCCATGTCGTCGAAGCGCAGAATGCGGGAGATCGCGGAGACATACAGCGCTCCGTTTCGGAACGTCACGCCTGCGGGCTCGTCCAGGCCCGACGCGATCACATGTTTCGCTGTCACGCGACCGTCCTTCAACTCGAGCGCATAGACACGCCCGTCGAGGCTGCCAGCGTAGAGCACCCCTTTCGGCGATAAAACCATCGCACGGGCACCCGGCACGTCGTCGGAGAGAACAGCGATGCTGAAGCCCGGCGGCAGTTTGATCTGATCAACCGGCAGCGCTGCGCGGGCGTCGCCTGCAATGAAAGAGCCGGCCAGCGCGATCAGCAAATTCGCCGCTAGAAAGAGGGAACGCGCCGAATGCGCCAGAGATCGAATGCCACCGGGGGCGAAACCGCGAGCCCGTTGCGAATTGTTGCCGGAGAAACCTTTACCGGCGATAGCCATGAGCGAGTTCAAATTTGTCTCTCCAAAATGACATCCTG
>NZ_JAQGMM010000176.1 GCF_028292365.1 Caballeronia sp. | reverse complement strand
TTAGCGCAGGCGCGTCATACTCCATAGGCAATGCGAACGTCGGGCTGGTCTATTCACATACGCTTCTGAAGAACAGCCAGTATTTCGTGGCGAATGGTTTTTCCAACGCCGGTAGCGGCAGCGATTTCAAACTCGACAGCTACGAAGTCACCGCCACGTATCACATCACGCCTGCATTGCTGGTGGGAGGCGCTTATATCTATAACGCAGGCAAGTCGGATTATGAAGGGCTGAAGCCGACCTTCCAGCAGATCAACCTGGGCACGAACTATTCGATTTCCAAACGCACCAGCCTCTTCGCCGTGGCCGTGTTCCAGAAAGCAGGCGGGGATGGCATAGCGCCAGTTTTCAACGCGGCTGGAGCCAATGTGGGAAGGACGGCCATCGCGGAAATTGCCGGTGCAGGCGTGGATTCCAGCTCGGCGAAACAGGTGCTGGTGTCAGTTGGAATTACGCACGCGTTCTAAAACGTTGCGGTGTCGACACTTCCGGCTGTCGCCAAGCCTGCGGTGTCGTCGCCGTAGCCACAACCAATCTCAAGTACAGACCGTTCACCGGCGCGCGCATTGATCAATGCCATCCATCGGTCAAGCCAAGGATCGGGGAACATGGAACACATATCCAGAAGGTTGCTTTTGAAACGATTTCCGCTGCTTGTTCAAGGGCGGCAGGGAGATCGATGCGGAGCTTCTCAAACCAAACCCAACCGGACGACCGGATTTCCCGGAAACAGCCACTCGACTATACCAAGTCAACAGAATTGCCTGCCTTGACCGATGGTTGAATTTCAACACCCGTCAACCATCCGATCAGCATTTTGAGCGGGCGGTCGCTAGTGAAGATCCCGAAATGGTTCGTGCCGGAAAGGATGTTGAACTGGGTCGCAGGAGATTCTCGATCAAACAACTTTCGCAAGCGTTGAGCGTCGACTGCCTCGTCATCCTCTCCGATCAAAACGAATGCTTTGGCCGCCAACCTTCGCACATCCGGCCCGTATCGGTTGCGAGGGTGAAAAGACGCGGTTAGACGATAGGAATAGGAAAGCGTCTCGGTCCCGTCCCAGAAGCGCACAGGCTTGTTGAAGTCTATGACCGGAAGTCCATTGAACCCACGAATGCGCAATGCGTTCAGGATAGTAAGGCCAATGAGGCGACGCATATGGACTCGGGCCCAGCCGCCGCTGGCCGACCTCCCTCTGAGAGTCGAGGAACTCGGGATAACGGGACTCGACAACAGGAACCGTGAAACGAGGTGAGCATGTACGCCGCCCGCGAAGCGGACTACGAATCCGCCGCCGCTGGAATGCCCCCCGAGGACGACGGCCCCTCGATGGTCTTGTCTTCGCAACTCGGCAATCAGATCGGCGATATCGTCTTCTAACTGGCCGATGTATTCAACGTCTCCGCGATGGCGGCCGGATTGATAGTGGCCACGGAGATTCGGCAGTATTACCTTCGCTGCGCCCGATGCGCTCACGGCTGAAGCTAGCGCATGATAGGAGCGTCCGTGATAGGACGAACCGTGCACGAAGATCAGCAACTGGTCCGCCGAGGAATTATAGAAGCGATAGGCAAGTTGCTCGCCGTCTCGAGCGGGGTATCGGAGCAGTGGCGGCAAATTGGAGTCGGGCATTGGTTGCAAGGAGGCAAAGCCGAAAACGTCGTTCTCTTCCGTCTCCGGACTCGGCGAAGTCGCTACCATGGCCACGGCAACACCGACGACCGACACCATCACTGCAATGAAGATTCCCATTCCGAGCAAAAGAGTCAAAGGTTCCTCCGGCTTCCAATTAAGCGATCGCGAACGCAACGTTCGCAGCAGCAGACGTGGCTTCTCACACCAGGGGAATGTAGATGTCGGTCTGCCACTGGTCCTGCGGAGTGTCCGGATACACGCTTAGATAATGGAAAACCAATGGCTGGTCCCGCAGTTCTTCTCCGCTTGCAGGAAGCCAGTCGCGATAGATCGGATAGATCGTCTCGCCAATGTGGTCGGTCGATCCCGCATGCCGGACCACCGCACATCGGCCGCCCGGAATGAGGAGTTCGCGAACGCCGTAGTCATTCGGCGCGACCGGTTCGTCAATCTCTCCGCAGATGTCGAAGCAGAACCCATCCGCTGGCGTCGTATCCGGGTTGCTGCGTGGGATGCCGAAGGTCCTGCTCGAAGGCAGCGGAGATTGTCCACTTTGCTTGCGCCAGTCAATGAACTTGCGCACGCTTTCGTTGACGAGTCCAATCGGCCCACCGTGTTCAAGCGCGGCAACACGCGTTGCAGAAAAATCGACAATTCGCACTTGCATGGCCAGTTTCCTTGAGAGGTAGGGGACAACAAAGGTCGCACTCCAGATTTGCCAGTTTGGACGCTGCCGGAACAAGCTCGGCGCGGTGCCGAACGCGCGCTTAAACGCGCGACTGAAGGCTTCGGGGCTGTCGAAGTCCGCGTCGAGCGCGGCATCGAGCACCGAGCAGGACTCGCGCGAGGCCAGGCGACGGGCAGCTCGGCGCAGACGCATCAGTTGCACGTAGCGTGCGACTGGTATCCCCACGTAGGCGGCAAACTGGCGATGGAAATGGAATTTCGAGAAGTTTGCGATGTGGCTCAGTGCGTCCACTGACAGGTCGCCCTCAAGGTTCGTATCAATGTGAGCGAGTACGGTGTCGAAGCGCTTCGAGTAAACGCGTGTGGCGTCGGCGTGAGCTTGCATGGTCTGGATGTCTCGATCGTGCGATTACGATATGGTCGCTCATGATTGGCACGGGCGCCTAGCCGCTCTTGCTGGATCTCCAGATGGATGGCGTTTCTGATATAGACGCAATCTGATCGGTCGGGTTCTCACGCGAGTTGGCCTTGGAGGAAACAGGACATGACGAAGAGACTGTGCGGAACGACTCAATCTAGCCGGTTTCTGCTTGACGTGGTCGGCTCAGATCGACCCGCGGTAGCCGGTTGAACCGTCCAGAACCGGCCCTTCACCGAACGCCTCTCGGCCGGAAACACAGCGAAGGGACCCGACGACGATTACGGTGTTCCGTTCTTGCAGTACGCTGCAAAGCCGGTGCGATCAGCAAGGCGGTCGAAATAGTCGGAAACGGCGGCAAAGCGGGGATGCTCAAACGGAGTGCTGAACCAGCGATTCACGGACAAACCGATAGGAAGATCGGCGAGGCTGAAATGCTCTCCGGCAACAAACGCGCCCGTCGCATTAAGTTGACTTTCCAGGACGCTCATGTGCCGAACCCAGCCCGCGAGCGACTCGGAAACCTCGTCCGGCACCTGATGCGCGGGCGATTTCCTGACGAGGGCGAGAAATGCATAGCTCCAGGACCGATTCAAATCCGTTGCCTGCCAGTCCATCCACTGATCGATCCTTGCCCGCTTTACAGGGTCGGTGGGATAAACCGCTTCGCCAGCATAGCGCGAAGCCAGATAGCGGATGATCGCGTTCGACTCCCAAAGCACAAAATCACCGTCCTTGATGACGGGTACAAGACCATTGGGATTCAACGATAGAAATTCGGGGGTATCGGTTTGTCTGAATCCCGTGCCCCAGTCCTCCCGCTCGAAGGGAATGTGCAGCTCGGCACATGCCCAAAGCACTTTGCGGACGTTGATGGACGATGCTTTTCCGAGAATGTTCAGCATACGGGGCTCTTATGGCTGGCAATGCACCAATGTTGGCAAACAAATTCTTGCGCGATATTCCGCCGGGCGGAGCCCGTCTTTCGCTCTCGCAGGCATCGGCATTGTCGCCAATTCATGGCCTGGTGTCATCGAGCCTTTCATGGAGGTCTCTCGGAAAATCCGTCTCCTTCCTTGCCCCACGCATAGTCGCCATGCGCCACCTTCATTGCGTGTGCATCATTCCGGATTTGCGTGAGAGCCGGCACATCCAATTCGCCTGCCCTACGGACGAGCACACCTGTCATCGCTAATCCCTCCACCGGTTGCGGCAAAGCGAAGGTTAGCAACCAATCCTTACGCTAAGCTAACTAATCTTTGGATCGTCAGCAATCGAGGATGGGCATTTGAAAGGCTGATTATGGCCAGACCGGGTCCGACGTCGAATTGGCGGATTGCGTTGTCATTGATCGGTCCGCGTCGGGCAGAAGTCGACCCTGGGCAGTCCGTCGCGCTTCGTGACTGCAGCGACCGCTTTCAAGGTACAACGGACCTCCATGCGGCGCAGATTTAGAGTTGAACCCTGTGCATCGCAGTATGCCTGCACAAGCGCGAGCAGAATTAAGTCTAAGGGCGAGTGGAGGCTACGCGAACTGGTTGCACTGCCTGGCGGGCTGCTCGTTGTCGTCCAACCTGCAACATCGCGATACTGGCAAGAATCAAGGCGATGGCGGTTACTTCCAATGCCCCAACCTTTTCCCCGAAGACCCAACCAATTAAAAGCGCAACGGTAGGCGTAATATAGGTTGAGCCCGAGGCAGCTACTGCTCCGAGCTCCCGCAGCAAGAAGTAGTAAATCAAAAAGGCGACTCCGGTTCCCAAGATACCGAGTCCGACCACGACACCGGCCGCCGCGTGCCAATCGTGCAGTATCTGCCCGATCCCGGTGAAGTCTGTGAGTACGGTAAGAATAAGCAGGGCCAGTCCCATCTGCCACGTGACCAACGTCAACGGCGGCAGGTTGAATGGCGATAGAAAACGGCGGACGTAAACATACGACATCCCGAGGATGATCGAGCCTGCCAGCATCCATGAGACGCCGGCAAGATCGATGGGGTTGTCTGCACCTTCCCAAGGCCGCGCTATCAGAACAATGCCGGCAAACCCGACAATAACGCCGGCCACCATTAGCCCGTTCATTTTCTCGGTTCGGAGAAGCAACAGCGAGAAGATGGCGGTGAATATACCAATGGAGCCACCCAAAACGCCTGCGACGCCCGAAGGAAGCAGGGCAGTGCCTTTCACGATGGCAACGTAGTAGAACACTGTAGCCACGCCAGCCATGACGAAAAAGTGCGGCAGATGACGCACCTGGCTTCGATTGATTACTCCCTGATGACGTGCCGCAAGCGCCAGTGGCAGGAAGCCGAAGAGTACCCGCAAAAAAGCGATCTGCATTGGGCTGATCAGGATCGTAGCCCACTTCATGTAGATGAAGTTTGATCCCCAGATGAAGCCGAGAAGGACGAAAGCGGCCTTGGTACGTTTCATTGCATACCTCGTCGACCTCTGAGATTGGCTGTCAGTAAATCAGAGGCCAAAATCCGTTGATAGAACAAAAGCGGCATTGCCGTAGGACTTATTGGCCGCGATTAGACGATCGCATAGTCGCCAGCCGAACGGCGGTTTTATGCCATGCGCCCGCCGCTATTGCTAACACCACAGGCCATCCTGTCCCGGCGCCCAAGACGCGCAACGGGCAACACCGCGCGCAACCAGCGCTACACGCCCGCGGCGGCCGAGAAATATAAGCTGCTTGAAAGGTCAACGGAACTGATGACACGCTGCCGAGCGACCGACCACGCAACACGCTCCAACATGCGATACTTTTTATACCGCTACCCCTACCGTGTGGTTTAGCTGCTGCGCGGCTCTCGTCAAAAGGAACCTCATGTCATCCGCTCACACTCCCTCGTCCACACCCGTCTGGTTTATCACCGGCTGTTCCACGGGATTCGGCCGGGAGCTCGCACTGGCCGTCCTTGATAAAGGCTGGCGCGCTGTCGTGACAGCCCGTCAAACCAGCACCCTCGCAGAATTCGACGAGCGCTACGGTGACCGCGCACTGGTGCTCGAACTTGATGTAACACAGGCCAGTCAGATCAAACACGCGGTTGAAAGAACCCTGCAACAATTCGGCCGCATTGACGTGCTGGTCAACAATGCCGGCTATGGCTATCTGAGCGCAATCGAAGAAGGCGACGATCAGGACGTGCGCGAGATGTTCGAGGTCAACTTCTTTGGCGTTGCCGATACCATCAAGGCCGTGTTACCCACGATGCGAGCACAGCGCGCCGGACACATTGTCAACATCACGTCGGTGGGTGGCCTGATCGGCAATCCGGGAAGCGGCTACTACGCCGCCAGCAAGTTCGCGGTGGAAGGCCTGAGCGAAGCGTTGGCCGCCGAGACGGCGGATCTGGGAATCAAGGTGACGGCGGTCGAACCCGGACCGTTCCGTACCGATTGGGCGGGACGTTCGCTGAAGCAAGCCAAGAAGCCGATTGAGGCCTACGAGGCGGGCGCTGGCAAGCGCCGCGCTGCCATCTCGGCCGGTAGTGGCAAGCAGGCAGGCGACCCGGCGCGCGCGGCCCTGGCTATCATCGCCGCGGTGCAGTCGCCAACCCCTCCGGGTCATCTGATCCTGGGCAGCAACGGCCTGGAGCGAGTCAAAATCAAGTTGGACGCTCTGCGCGCCGAGATCGCCGCATGGGAAGCCACCACCGTTGGCGCCGATTTCCCCAGCTAGGTAGACCTGGGTGCGAACGGGCCAGTGGCATAGGCGAGTCTCAACGGCTTGCACCGCTCGACGATGGCGTTAAATGCAACCTGCTGGTCGCGAGAATAACCGCTGCCAGCACGACGATCCCCGCGAGAATGCCCGATAACCGCATGAGCGCGGGTACCGGGTCGGCCGACCAGTGGTGGTCCTGCACAAATACCATGATGAACGCGATCGTGAATTGCCGGCCGACGTAGCTTGCTCCTTCTCGCCCCGTCTGCACGTGACATCCTATCCATACGCCGATCGACAACGCGAGCATGCACAGGACCGCTTGCCCGTGCATCAGGGGCAGCAGCGCCACACCCAGCGCGCCGGCCAGCAAGCAGCCGGCCACGCGTTGCACCATCTTTTCGATAACCGGCTGTTGCGTACCGCTTGCTGGCAAGCCTGCCGGCAAGACGAGCACTGCGATCGCCGTGACCATCGCTTGCGCGAAACCGGGCAGATGCAAGACGTAGGTAAGGACGGCCAGGATCACAATTGCCAGTGCACCCTGCAAGCCCAGCAACATGCGAACCGGGTGCAATGTTTCCAGCGGCGGCGACGGAATTGAAGCGGCAGGCGCTTCGGATTCCCCTGTTTCGCGGGCGGTTGCAGACACCGATGGCGACCGCGACCTCCTATACCACGTCGGCCCGAAGTGAAACACGCTCGCCACCAGCAGGCAAGCCAGCGTTCCAACCGCGACCTCGGCGACTCGCAGCGTTGCAAACATCGCGGTCGATCGGACTGACACGAGCGCATGCGCTTCGTACGTCACCATCAGCGCAGTCACGCCGCCCAGAACCCACGCGTAGGCCGCTCTGGTCCCGTTGGCGTAATACACCGCCACACCGCCGATGATCCCCAATGCGGGCACAAACAGCCACGGCCGGTCGCCAATCCAGGGCCCTACTAAAGTTCCAAGCGCGGCGCCGATCAGCGTGCCGATGAGTCGATGTGCAGCGCGCTGCAGAGAGCCGGCAAAACTCGTTTGCATGACAGCGAAACCACTGATGG
>NZ_JAQGMM010000102.1 GCF_028292365.1 Caballeronia sp. | reverse complement strand
CGCCCGAGAACGCCGCAAGGACCTGATCCAGAAGTTCGCGGCACTGGGAAGCCTGGTGATGCTCGTGGTCGTGTTCTCGGCGACGAGCAATGCGTTCATGTCGCTGGGCAATGGCATGACCGTGGCGCTGCAGGTGACGTCCATCGCTTATCTCGGGCTCGGCGCGACGTGCGTGATCATTACTGGTGGCATCGACTTGTCGGTCGGGTCGGTGCTCGCGCTGTCGGGCGTGGCGGCCGCGATGCTCGTGAAAGCCGGCGTGCCCGTGCCGATAGGCATGCTCGGCGGCGTGATTGTGGGCGCAATCTGCGGTGCGTTCAATGGCTTGTTCGTCACGCGCATGGGCTTGCCGCCGTTCATCGCCACACTGGGCATGATGCTTGTCGCGCGCGGCGTGGCGTTGCAGATTACCGGCGCACGGCCGGTCTCGGGGCTCGGCGATTCGTTCGCAGAACTCGGCAATGGTTCGCTCTTTCGCGTAGTCCGCATGGGGTCGGACGGGTTCCCCGACATCGTGTTTCCCGGCATTCCGTATCCCGTGATCATCATGGTCGTGCTGGCGGTGCTGGTGGCCATCATGCTCAGCCGCACGTCGCTTGGGCGGCACATTTACGCGGTCGGATCGAATGCGGAAGCCGCGCGTTTGTCCGGCGTGAACGTCAATCGCGTGAAGCTGTTCACCTATGTGCTGTCCGGTGCGCTTGCGGGGCTGACCGGATGTGTGCTGATGTCGCGGCTGGTGACGGCGCAGCCGAACGAAGGGGTGATGTATGAACTCGATGCCATCGCGAGTGCGGTGATTGGCGGCACGTCGCTGATGGGCGGTGTCGGCACGATTTCCGGCACGGCGATTGGCGCGTTCGTGATCGGCATCTTGCGCAACGGGCTGAACATGAACGGGGTATCGAGTTTCATCCAGCAGATCATCATCGGGCTGGTTATCTTGGGGACGGTGTGGATTGACCAGATCCGGAACCGGAGATGAGTTTCATCGAACGCGCCTCAAGCGTTCGCGTTTTTTGCAAGAGATGATGTGGAAGAAAACGAGAGTCCCACGGGGTCTTACAAAATGAACAGGAGCGAGACATGAAACTGATGAAATTGACCACCCAAGCGATGTTCACCGCTGTGCTTGCCGTTGCTGCGAGCAGCGCGTTTGCGGCGGGCGGCGAGATTGCCGTGATCGTGAAGAGTGCCGATTCGAACTACTGGCAGAACGTCAACAAGGGCGCGACCGCTGCCCTGGCTTCTGAGAAGGGATACACGATGACCTTCCAGGGCCCGGCCGCCGAATCCGATATAGCCGCCGAAGTGAACATGGTCGAGAACGCGGTGAACCGGAAAGTCGCGGGGATCGTGCTGGCGGCATCGGACCCGGACGCGCTGGTGCCGGCCGTGAAGAAGGCGTGGGAAGCGCATATTCCGGTGGTGATCATTGATTCGGCGTTGTCCGATTCGGGCAAGCCGTATTACCAGGCTTTCCTCTCCACCGACAACGAAAAGGCTGGCGAGATGTGCGCCCAGGCATTGATCGCTCGGGTGGGGCAGACGGGCAAGATTGCGTTGATGTCGTATGTGGCCGGCGCGGGGTCCGAAGTAGGGCGCGTGGGCGGGTTCCGCAAGTATCTGACGGCGCATTCCAAGTTGCAGGTGGTCGGCCCGTATTACTCGCAGTCGCAAATGGCGAACGCGTTGAACCAGACGACTGACGTGCTTGCAGCGAACCCCGACCTGAAGGGTATTTTCGGGGCGAACGAACCGACGGCGGTCGGGATGGGTCGCGCGCTGGCTCAGTCGGGTAAGGCGGGCAAGGTGATTGCGGTTGGATTCGACGGTAATTCGGATTTGCAGAACTTCGTGAAGGACGGAACGATCCAGGCGATCGCTGTGCAAGGGTCGTATCAGATGGGATATAAGGGCATTCAAACGGTGATTGGCGTGATTGAGAAGAAGGCGCCGCCGAAGTTTGTCGATACGGGTGTCGTCATGGTCGACAAGGGGAATATTGATCAGCCAGTGGCGAAGAACGTGTTGTATTGAGCGTTGGGTTTTGGTTTCTGGTTGAAGGCTGGGCAGGTGACGCGCAGCGCGAAGGGATTGCAGGTTGATCCTTTTGCGCTGCGCTTTTTTGTGGTCGGTTTTCGCGGTTTCGTTTCACCGGACGTTCACTGATTTTTGTTATCAGTTCCTCCATTACCTTTACCCGTAGAACAATCTGTTCCTGCCGTGTGGCTATCCGCCGCACATCTGCTCGCATACCATGCCGTATCGATTACGACCCTAAGCCTGATATGCAAACACGCTTGTACCGATGGTTATTAGCGGCTTCCGCCGCCACCGCTTTATTTGCCAGCGCCGCCCAGGCCCAGGTCGACACGACCAAAAGCACGGTGACGGCGACATCGAAGCAAATGAACGTGCCGGTTGAAGGCAAGTTCAATAAGTTCACCGCGCAACTCGACTTCGATCCGGCCAAGCCGACGGCCGGCAGCGCGAATATCAGCATCGATACGGGAAGCTACGATCTCGGCGATGAAAGCTACAACAAGCAAGCGACTGACAAAGACTGGTTCGACACGGCGCATTTTCCGAGCGCTACGTTCGTTTCAACGGGTATCGCGCCGGCCGGTGGGACCAAGTTCAACGTCAGCGGCAAGTTGACCATCAAGGGCAAGTCGCAGACCGTCATCGTGCCGGTCACGGTCACGAGCCAGGGCGCGACGCAAACCTTCGACGGTTCATTGCCTATCAAACGTACGCAGTTCGATGTCGGCTCGGGCGAATGGAAAGACACCTCGGTTGTCGCCGACGAAGTCGTCATCAAGTTCCACCTCGTCGCAACGAAGAAATAAGCGCTCACCGATCCTCACATTCATTCTGGAAAACTCATGAAAAAGAACCTTTTGATTGCAGCCGCCGGCGCGCTTTTTGCGGCCGTTTCGTTCAACGCGATGGCTGAGGAAGCAACGTATCAGCTCGACCCGGCCCACACGTCCCCGAGCTTCGAAGCCGATCACTTTGGCGGCCTCTCGGTCTGGCGCGGCAAGTTCACCAAGAGCAGCGGCACGGTGACGCTTGATCGCGCGGCCAAGAAAGGCACGCTGGACGCGACCATCGACATGACGTCGATTGATATCGGCAATGAAAAGCTGAATGGTGAACTGAAGAGCGCGCAATTCTTCGACACCGATAAATTCCCGACGGCGACCTACAAGGGCACGTCGATGAAGTTCAAGGGCGACGTACCGGTTGAAGTGATTGGCGAACTGACGCTGCATGGCGTGACGAAGCCGGTGAACCTGAAGATCGACTCGTTTAAATGCATCATGCATCCGATGCTG
>NZ_JAQGMM010000100.1 GCF_028292365.1 Caballeronia sp. | reverse complement strand
TCGCGGCCGATCTCGAACAGGGTGCGCTCGTGCGTTTGCTCACTGACTACTCGGTGAATAACGCTGACAAGGAAGTGTCGCTGGTATATCCAGGACGCCGTCACGTGTCCGCAAAAACTCGCTCATTCGTTGATTTTTCGCTCGCGCATTTCAGGAAGGACTCGGCGATGAACGCTTTGTTTTAAGGGACCTCAAAGCGCGGACATACCGCGCAAACGGGCCGATCCAACGTATGCTGGAATCGGCCCGATTTGTTTGCATCGCCTGGTCGAACCTTCAGCGTGCGATAGCCATGCGCTTATCCGACCGGTAAGCTGAACAACACTACATGAACCGACCTTCGCGCCAGCCCGCCAACATCAAGTCATTTCCGCGCATTGCGCTTCAATCTGCTCAAGCAGAACCTCACAGCGCGCGATCAACACTGCGCCATCTTCACGTCGAAGTGCGTCGGATTTGTCGAGGAGGTCGCGCCGGAATTTCTCAAGAGCAATCTGCAACGGCCGATACTGCAACACGCTAGCCGCTCCGATCACGCGATGATGCCACTCGCGCAACTGCGCCACGCTGCCGCCGTTAAGCAAAGACCTGAGCGAGTCGAGATCATCGCGGAACGACGACGCGAATGCGTCGAGCAACGCCTTGACCGTGGTCTCACTGCCCCAGAGCTGGGTCATGTAATGCAGATCAACCTCATCGGTTTCTGCTCCGATGGTCTCAACATCCGGTTCCTCGACAGCAACCGGTTCGGGCGCTGCTGGTGCGCCGTCCATGACACGCCATCGGTTCAAGTGGTCGCGCAACGTGACGAGCCGCGTGGGCTTGACGAAGCAATCGTCCATGCCGGCGTCTCGGCACATGGACAATTCCTCGGGCGCGGTGCTCGCGGTAATGCCCAGGATCGGCAATCTCTTCGACAACCCCAGTTCGCTCGCGCGCACGCGCCGCGCCAGTTCATACCCGGTCATGTTCGGCATGTGGCAATCGGTAATGAGAAAGCCGTAGTGCGTCTGCTTCAGTGCTGCCAGCGCTTCCACACCGTCCTGCACCACGTCGCACGCAAAACCCAGCAGCGACAGTTGATGGCGGATCAGTTCCTGATTCACTGGGTGATCTTCTGCGACAAGCACAAGCCGCCCCATGCGAATAGCGCGCTCTCGATCGGGTGGCTCATTGTTTGTATCGATACCTCGAGTCGCCCGCGACACAATCTGCGGCAACCCCGTCAACGCGGCCACGCACGCAGCGCCCAGGCCACGCCAGGAAATCGGATTGACGCTGACACGAATGTCGTCGTCGAGAATGCGATAACCCGTCGGCTTCGGTTTCTCCGTGACGTGAATCACGCGCGTTTTCAGCGGCAGAGCTTCGGGATGAGTTTCGCTGAGAAACACGAGATCGATGCCATCGAAGGTACGCGGATCACGCAGCGCGGCGTCGTCGCGCGACCGGATTACCAGCTTGAGGCCCAGCGCCTGGCCATAGTCAACCAGAGCGCGCGCCACGCGCTGATCGTCGATAGCAATAATCCCGCTCTTGCCTCGCAAGCCATCGATTTGATAGTGCGTCGTCTCAACCGGCATATCGAGCCGCACGATCATTCGGGTGCCGACGCCCACCTGACTTTGCAGCTCCAGTGTTCCGCCCATCAGTTCGACCAGCTTGTGACAGATCGTCAAACCAAGGCCGGTTCCGCCGAAGCGGCGTGTAGTGGACGATTCCGCCTGCACGAACGGCTCGAACAGGCTCGCCTGCGCGTCGGCCGCAATGCCGATTCCGGTGTCTTCCACGCTCAGTTCCACAGTCTGCACGCCGTGCGCGCTACCGACCAGCTTCACTGTGAGCGTGACCTCGCCTTTCATCGTAAATTTGATGGCATTACTGATCAGATTGAACAGCACTTGCCGCAGCCGCACGCTGTCGCCGCGCAAGCTCGCGGCAATATCCGGCGATACATCCACCCGCACGCGTAATCCCTTTTCGTGCGCGCGTCCCGCGAGCAAACCGATGGCGTTATCGACCAGTTCGCGCAGGTCGATCGGCATGGACTCAATGGTCAGACGCCCCGCCTCGATCTTCGAATAGTCGAGCAGATCGTCGAGAATCTGCAGCAATGCGCTCGCCGAATCCTGGATCATGCCAAGCATCTGCGATTGATCGGGATTGAGCGGCGTGTTCTCGAATACTTCCACCAGTCCGAGCACGCCGTTCATGGGCGTACGGATTTCGTGGCTCATCATCGCGAGAAAATCATCCTTGGCGCGGGAAGCCGCTTCCGCGGCATCGCGCGCCGCGGCGAGTTCATCGGCCCGCGCGCGCTCAATACTGGCGTCGACCCAATAGCCATTCCAGACCACCGCCCCGTCCGCCTCGCGATGCGCCACGAGATCCGCACGAACCCAGCGGCGGCCTTCATCGACGATTGAGCGAAACTCCGTATGAACCGGCTCGAGCGTGAGCGCCGAGCGTTCGATCGCGTCGCGCACGCCGCGCTTGTCGTCGGCGTGAATCAGCGATAGACCCGCGACCTGGTCGCTGCCGAGCGTCGCGAGTTCGGTGCCGAATAAATGACGCGTATCGCCGCCGATGTACGGGAAGCTGTACGACCCGTCCTTCGCGCGTCGCAACTGAAACACGACGGCCGGCAGCGAGCGTGTGACGTCATGCAGGCGGCGTTCGTTTTCTCGCGCCCGCATTTCGGCGTCGCGGATATCCGTGATGTCGACCATCGTGCCGACAACACCCGCCATTGACCCATTCGCCGCCGTAAATGCACCGGTCCAGAAGAGTCCGTGACGCGGCGCGCCTTCGCGGTTGCGAAAGTCTATTTCGACCTGCTCGCGCCGCCCGTGCGCGATACTCATGTCCACGAGATCATGCAGGCGCTGGCTGTTTTCGGCTCCCCACGATTGAACCTCGAGCGTCGTGCGCCCTATGACGTCTTCGCGCTTCAACCCGAGGAGCTTTTCGAATGCGCGATTCACCGCTATGTATCGATTCTCCCGATCCTTTGCGACGAGCGGATACGGCACGACTTCCATCATGGTCTGCTGGAAGCTGAGTTGCGTAGCGAGGCGCTGCTCCGTTTCCACACGCTTTGCCATTTCGCGCTGGAGGAGGACGAACGCGCGCAACGTGACCGCCAGCACCACGCCTATACCAATCAGCGCCGGCAGTAACCGCATGGCGCTGACACTCCACCCGCTCGACGGTGGGTCAAGCGCTGCCTGCCGGACGGCGAGGATGCGCTGTTTGTCGGCGTCGGGCATGGCGCTCAACGCACGGTCCATCAGCGGCACGAGCCGGCTGAATTCCGGACGCAACGCGAAACTCATGTGCTCGAAGTTGCCGGCCGGTCCGATGATCTTCAGTTCGTCCTCGTAACGCGCGGCCAGCGCGATATCGACGGCAACGAGATCGCCAACGAACAGATCCGCTTCGCCCCGTGCCACGCGGTCGAGTGCGGCACCCAGGTTGGGCGCGACCATGAGCGTGGCGCCCGACGGCAAGTTGCCAAGCCGCCCGCTAGCCGCCAGACGCGCCGTCACGACGACCCGCCGCGACAACGCCTCCTCGATACCCTTGAACACCGGTTCACCCGGCCGCCCGACTATCACAAGCGGAAAGTCCGCCATCGATCCGGTCGAGATTGCGCCGGCAAGACGCGGCGTCTCGCGCTCGGTCGTCGCGAGCATGTCGATCTGGCCACTGGCGAAGGCATTCGACACATCGGACCAATCCGGATACACGCGTCGCTCGAGATCGATATGCAGCGCCTTCGACAGATACGTTGCATATGCCATTGCGATGCCTTTCGACTCGCCGCTGGCATCCACATAAGTGAACGGCGCCCAATTGGCATCGACGCCCAGCGTAAGAGGCGGTAGCGAGCGCAAATAGGCGCGGTCGTCGGCGCTCAGGCTCAGCGTATGCGACTGTTCGGTACCGGCGTTCCCGGGCATGGGCTCTGAATGGCGAGCCTGGGGTTCGTCGCGGGTCAGCGTCGAATAGTCTTGCGTGCTTTGCGTCGCGCGTTCAACACGCAAAGGCTCGGCTGAAACGCTTGATGCTGCCCACATGAGCACAAACAGCGTCATCAGGCGAACCAGACGGAGGATAGAGGGAGAGGACATGATGTTCGCGCTCGTTACGACAACTGCTTGTCGAGCGCGCCGTCGATACGGCTCACGCGCGTCAGCGGTTCGCTCTTGGTCGACGCGCTGCGCTGGAGCATGGGATGGATAAGGCCTGCCAGCACGCCGCCCGCGAGAGGCGCCGCCCAAAACAGCCAGAGCTGATCCAGCGCCCAGCCGCCCACCACGAGCGCGACGCCGGTGGAACGAGCCGGGTTCAAAGACGCGTTTGTCACGGGAATGGCGAGCAGGGAACACAACGTCAGCGAGAGCCCGATCAACACGGCGCCGTTGAAACGCGCGTGTCTGCCGGACGCGACCGAGAGCGTCACGAGGACAAACACGAAGGTCATCAGCGCCTCGACGATCAGCGCGGCGTGCAACTGATACCCTGCGGGCGAATGAACTCCGTAACCATTCGCGCCGAACGTAATGAGATCAGGCGAGACGCCCGGGCGTCCGCTCGCAACGATATATAAGAGCCACCCGCCGGCGATCGCGCCCGCGACCTGAGCAGCTAGGGTCGGAGCCAGGTCCCGCACGGGAAAACGGTTGGCAATGGCGAATCCGACGGTAACCGCGGGATTGAAATGAGCGGCGCAAACTGGACGTAGAACGTAGACAAGGGTGGTTGCCGCAAGGCCGAAGGCCACCGCCTGGCAGACGAGCCCCATGTCCGGGTGGAAGTAGCCACTCGCTAGTGCAGTGCTGCCGCAGCCGAAGAAAACAAGCGAAAAACTTCCCAGGCACTCGCCTATCAGTTTCTTGAACATGCAGCCACCCCGTCTGAAATCGCCCTCGGCCGGCACACGTCCTGCCGCGCCGAAAAGGCTGGCTGGATCACGCGCGTTGGCGGAGTAAAGCGTTCAAGTCTGGAGCGAAAGGTGCACCGGTTTAATCAGAGCATTCCTAAACATTTCTGAGAAACAATCGGCGAATGTTCGTTGGCTATTCGATTCTGATGGTGTCGGCGGGAAGGGAATGTCGACGAAGGTTCAACTCTAAGTAAGACCTATTTGTCGCAAGTAGTCGATCAATTCCATTTCGTTTCTCAGCCCGAGCTTACGCATTGCACTGCGCATTTGAGTACCAATGGTTTTTACGCTGCGCTCCAGACGTTGCGCAATGCTGATCAGCGACAAGCCGCTCGCGTACAACTGGAAAACCTCCCATTCGCGGGCGCTCAGTACGCCGGCGCGACCGGTGACATTGACAAGTTCGTTGCCCAGGAGCGCCCCCGCGTGCTTCGAGACGAAACGTCCGCCATCGATCACCTCGATAACCGCCTGGTTCAGCGCTTCCATGCAATCGCGCTTGTCGACCAGGCCGTCCACGCCCATCTCCAGCAACGCTGTCAGCATTTGGGGCTGCGCGATCATGGTCACAATGATCACTCGTGGCCGCTGTGTCTGCCTCAGGAAATCTCGAAGAAATCCGATGGCGTTATTCTCACCGTTAATGCCCCGCATGCCAATATCGGAAATCACGACTTCGCACGGAAAGCTGTTTATTTCGTCTGCGAGCGATTGGGTATCTGCAGCCGTGGCCACTACCTCTACTCGCGGGTCCCGCTCAAGCCAGATGCGGATCCCCTCTCGCACGACCGCATGGTCGTCTGCCACGATAATCCGGATTTTCGAATCCATTTTTGTTTTTTACGCCTGGTACGTGATGGCCCACGTGTCTCCTGGACCTGATGTATACAAGTCGTACTTGTATTGCGACGGCTTTTAATGCCGTTGGCTAAACCCTTAGCCGTTGTGCCTGGACCAGGCCACTGTCGAATGCAAACCGGTAAAGCTCGGCATCCGTCGATAACTCGAGCTTGCGCATGGCGGCGCATTTTTGCGCGCTGATTGTCTTGACACTGCGGCCGAGTTCGCGCGCAATTTCGGTGACATTGCCGCCGCGCGCATAGCGGGCAATGACGTCAAGTTCACGGCGCGTGAGTTTCTGTCGAATGAGATCCACCCGGTTTGCCGAACTCGCATCTGCGAGCAGTGCCCGCACTGAGGGTCCAAGGTAATCCTCATGCGCGAGCACCGTCACGATCGCCACATAGACGAGCTCGAGCCGGTCCTGCTTGCTGACCACCGCGTTAGCGCCCGCATCAAGCGCACGCGCGATCAGGTCAGCATCCGTTGTCATGGATAAAACGACGATTGCCGCTTTCGGATGATATTCGACGATGTATTTGATCAAGTCGATACCATCGCCATGCTCGCCGCCCGGCATGTAGAAATCCATGATGACAACGTCGCATTCCTGCTTCTCGAGTGCTTCCACCAGTCCGGTTGAATCCTGCGCGCGGCACACAATTTCAATGTTCTGCACATTGGCGATCAGGCGCTCGATGGCAAGAACAACTAATGGATGATCGTCCGCTACCGCCAATTTGATTCGTTGAGTGAACGCAATCATTTACTAACCCCTTCTAACCCGAAATTCGCCCAGGTGATGCGTCCGCTCGCGGCGGGTTTCAATTTACCGGTGCTTGTACGGCCCGCTGAAGGATCGTTGATCAGCGCCGTCATCAACATAAGATGCCTCCGAAAGCCTTTCGCAATTTGCAACATCACGTCAACCCGTGTGCGCGTGCAAACGCGAATAATCCAGGGTCGTTCTGGACCCCGAGTTTGCCCATGGCATCGCGCTTCTGACGACTGATCGTGCGAACATCGCGTTTCATGAAACGCGCGATTTCGGTGATCGACAAACCGCTCGCGAACATCCGCACGACTTCGATCTCTCGCGGCGAAAGACGCGGGCTCTCTCCAAGCGTGTCCGTTTCTGCTCCGGCCACCGCCAGCGCTGAGACAATTGACGTGCTCAGGTAACGGCGTCCAACGCCTGCAAACTTGACCGCGACCGCAAGCTCGTCCATGGACTCAACCTTGTTCAGCAAACTCATTGCGCCAGCGGCCAGGATCGAACGGAGGATGGCGACGTTGCTCATGCTGGTCAGCACGACAATGCTGATGGCCGGCCAGTCTCGCCGCAAGCGCTTGATGAGCCGCAGGCCGTCTTCTGCCTGCGAGCCTTGCTCGGGCATGGCGAAGTCGGTCACCAGGACGTCGCACGGGGTATAGGCCAACAGCCGCAGCAGCTCTGCGGCGCTCGCAGCCTCGGCCACGACTTCCAGATTTTCATCCATGCCGAACGTCGCTCGAATGCCGAGCAAAACGAATGGATGGTCGTCTGCCAGAACGATTCGAAGTTTCAATGCTGCCTCTCAGTTTTTTTGTGTCCACTTCGGGTCGAATCCGCGCCGACTGGCAACGATCATTTTGGCAATGCGCCGTTGCACATAAGAACACGGCGGTAAGCCGCTCTATATAGGAACACTCTCAATGTTCCTGCTAGACCGCGCATCACTTCTGAGACTCGTCTTATTGCGGCGCGGGTCGATGCGCTCGTTTGCCTGGCTTAACTGTGGCTTTTGCCTGCTATGCGCAACTCGTGGCCGGCATGTTCGAACGCGGGTTCAACGTGGGTCAGAGTAGTTTTCAAATAGCCTACGGTTCTATACGTATTATCCTAATCCTCTCGATTTAGAAACAACGCTCTAGTTCGTTTCTGAATTAGCAATTCTATAAGCGTACGAAGGACGGCAATATGTACCTGCCGAAAGAGTGGGTGGACGAAAGCTGTGCTTTGTAGAGATTCGTCACTGAGTGGCACGGACACCTCTCCACGCGCTTATCTCCGTGACGAAACGGGTAGAAATCGCTTTATCCCGGGGTCGTGCGCTGGAGCAAGCGAAGTGAGTGCTGAGACGCCTAGCGTTTCATATCGGACATTTTTTCTTGGTCTTTTATTTTTCAGCGATCGCAAGCGCGACCGCTCGCGCGTAGCGCGATTGCAACGCTTATTCGGCCAACACCACCGCTGATCTGTGCCGCGCCTCGACACGTGGCACCGAACGCCGTCGACCGGTCGCTCGCCAGCTCGACGTGCGCACAACAAAAAGCCCGCAGGGGGCGGGCTTTCTAATCAACAAAAATTACTCTAAGTAGGTTTTAAAACGGAATATCGTCGTCCATTTCGTCGAAACCGCCGCCCGCCGGCGCGCTCGGACGGCTTGCGCCGCCTGCGTTGCCGCCGCCTGCCGGACGCCCGCCCGCTGCAGCGCCACGGCTCGCACCGCCGCCACTACCGCGCTCTGCCGGCGCACGGCTGTAGCCTTCATCGCCACCTCCGCCACCGCCTGCGCCGCTGCGTCCACCCAGCATCTGCATCTGCTCGGCGACGATCTCGGTCGCATACTTCTCCACGCCAGCCTGATCGGTGTACTTGCGCGTACGGATGCGGCCCTCGATATACACCGACGAGCCCTTCTTCAAATATTCGTTCACGATCTCGGCCAGCCGCCCGAAGAACGACACGCGATGCCATTCCGTCAGCTCCTTCATCTCGCCGGACGTCTTGTCCTTGAAACGATCGGTGGTGGCAAGGCGGATGTTGGCCACGGCGTCGCCGCTCGGCAGATAGCGGGTTTCCGGATCGGCTCCCAGATTGCCGACGAGAATGACTTTATTGACGGATGCCATGAATTTCTCCTGTTGATTCAATTCAATTCAATTTGACCTGATGCTGTGCGTTCGCAACGCGACACGCGGTGGCAGTCAACCTGTTCAGCAAGACCTGCAAACCAGCAAACCACATGCACCACGCTGCGGCAAGATTTCGCCAACACGGCGAAATACGCCCGACAAAAAACGACTACCGCTCAAGCCGTGCGCCGGACTTTCTGCGGCGGCGGTTTCATGTTCACCGCTACGATCAGCCATGCAAAAACCAACCCCGAGCACGCGAAAAATACAGCGCTCTGCCCGTCTACTTTCAGCAGCCAGCCGCCGATCACCCCGCCAATGGCGAGGCCGATAGACTGTGTTGTGTTGTAGACGCCTGCCGCCGCACCCTTCCTCGTGCCAGGCGCGAGTTTGGAGACGAGCGACGGCTGCGACGCTTCCAGCACATTGAAGCCCAGAAAGTACACGAACAAAACCGCGGCCACTGCCCACAGGGTATGCGGAGCGGCGCCGAGTAACAACTGGCCAATCAGGATAAGACCTATGGCGCTGACCATCACGGCCTTCATCTTTCCGCGTTTTTCAGCGGCAATAATGGCCGGCACCATCATGACGAATGCCAGGCCCATCACGGGTAAATAGACTTTCCAATGGGCTGCGACCGGCAAACCGCCGGCTTCCAGGATGCGCGGTACAACGAGAAACAACGCGGTTTGAGTGGCGTGCAACACGAGCACTCCGAAATTCAGGCGCAGCAATTCCACGTTGTGCAGCACTTCGGCGAACGGCGCTTTCACGTGCACAGGCGGCTTGGGCGCGTCCGGGACGACCCAGATCACGACGCCGACCGCGAGTATCGATAAAAACCCGATCAGCGTGAACAGTCCGCTCATGCCGACCCACTGGAACACGATTGGCGCCCCCACGATGGCCACCGCGAACGAGACACCAATGCTCGCGCCCACCATGGCCATGGCTTTCGTACGATTTTCTTCCGTGGTCAGGTCAGCAATAAACGCGATCACCGCCGACGATACCGCTCCCATGCCCTGGATCACCCGGCCGACGATGATCCACGTCATGGAATGGCCGACCGCCGCCACGAAGCTGCCGATAGCGAACACGATCAGGCCGAACGCAATGACCGGCTTGCGCCCGAGCTTGTCGGACACCCAGCCATAGAAGATGTACAGCAGCGATTGCGTGACCCCATAAGCGCCGAGCGCAATGCCGACCAGCAGCACGTTGTCGCCGCCGGGGATGGTTTTCGCGTAGATCGAAAACACCGGCATGATCATGAAGAGACCAAGCATGCGCAACGCAAAGATAGCGGCAAGCGACACGGTCGCACGCAACTCGGGCGCGCTCAAACGTGTGGACGTAGCAGACGGATTGGACATCGGGACGAGGTAATGTGGAAACGCGTCTGGCCGTGCGCGCGGACGCGGAACTCAAGCACGGCCGCCTTGTGGTTGCCCGGAACGGCACTATATGAGACAGGTGGCCGAGGCGTCTGGACCTGCTTCAAACCTGCGCCCGGCTCACACGCAAAATTCGCGCGAAGGTTGCTCGAGCGCCGCTTAAATCGACTATGAGTGGGCCATTAGTGGACCATCAGTAATCCGCCAGCACCCTTCGCAACCCCGCCGCATGCTTGATTAACGCCGACGGGCGCGGGCAACGCCCCCTCGAAAAGTCGTTATAGTAGCAGGTTTAGCCCCCTTACTTTCCGCCCGGTTCATGGAAGAAATTCGTATTCGTGGGGCTCGCACCCACAACCTTAAGAACATCAATCTCGACTTGCCGCGTCACAAGCTGATCGTGATTACGGGCTTGTCGGGTTCGGGGAAATCGTCGCTTGCGTTCGACACGCTCTACGCCGAAGGCCAGCGCCGCTACGTCGAAAGTCTGTCCGCCTACGCGCGTCAATTCCTGCAGTTGATGGAGAAACCCGACGTCGACCTGATCGAAGGATTGTCGCCGGCAATTTCCATCGAGCAGAAAGCGACTTCGCATAATCCGCGCTCCACCGTTGGCACCGTCACCGAGATTCACGACTACCTGCGCTTGCTATTTGCACGCGTCGGTACGCCGCATTGTCCGGACCACCACATTCCGCTCGAAGCGCAAAGCGTGTCGCAAATGGTCGACGCCGCGCTCGCCATGCCCGAAGAAACGAAGCTGATGATCCTCGCGCCCGTGGTCGCGGATCGCAAGGGCGAGCACCTCGAGTTGTTCGAAGCCATGCAGGCGCAGGGTTTCATCCGGTTTCGCGTGCGTTCGGGCGGGGGAACGGCAAACGAAGGCGTCGCGAAGATCTATGAGATCGAGTCGCTGCCGAAGCTGAAGAAGAACGACAAACACACTATCGATGTTGTTATCGACCGGTTGAAAGTGCGGCCGGACATGAAGCAACGGCTCGCGGAATCGTTCGAAACCGCGTTGCGTCTCGCCGATGGCCGCGCGATCGCGCTTGAAATGGATTCGGAGAAAGAGCACCTGTACAGCTCGAAATTCGCCTGCCCGATCTGTTCGTACTCGCTGCAGGAACTCGAGCCACGGCTGTTCTCGTTCAACAATCCCATGGGCGCGTGCCCTGAATGTGACGGCCTCGGCCAGATCACGTTCTTCGACCCGAAGCGGGTGGTCGCGCATCCGTCGCTGTCGCTCGCGGCGGGCGCGGTAAAAGGATGGGACCGGCGCAACCAGTTCTATTTCCAGATGCTGCAAAGCCTGGCGTCGTTTTTCGATTTCGACATAGACGGCGCCTTCGAGGATCTGCCGGAAAACGTCCGCAAGGTCCTGCTGTTCGGTTCCGGCAAAGAGGTCATCCCGTTCTCGTACATTAACGAGCGCGGTCGCACGACGGTCCGCGAGCATGCATTCGAAGGGATCATTCCGAGTCTGGAACGCCGCTACAAAGAAACGGATTCGGCGGCGGTCCGCGAGGAACTGGCGAAGTATCAGAACAATCAGGCGTGCCCGGCGTGCGAAGGAACGCGACTGCGGACCGAGGCACGCAACGTCAAACTGGGCACGGGCGAAAACGCGCGAGCCATTTACGAAGTGAGCGGCTGGCCGCTGCGCGAGACGCTCGGTTACTTTCACACGCTGCACCTGGAAGGCGCGAAAGGCGAGATCGCCGATCGGGTCATCAAGGAAATCGTCGCGCGGCTCACGTTCCTGAATAACGTCGGACTGGACTATTTGTCGCTGGAACGTAGCGCCGAGACGCTCTCCGGCGGCGAGGCACAGCGTATCCGGCTGGCATCGCAGATTGGTTCCGGTTTGACGGGCGTGATGTACGTGCTCGACGAACCGTCTATCGGCTTGCATCAGCGTGACAACGACCGGCTTATCGCCACGCTCAAGCACCTGCGCGACATCGGCAATTCGGTGATCGTGGTCGAGCACGACGAAGACATGATCCGCATGGCCGATTATGTGGTCGACATGGGTCCGGGCGCGGGCGTGCACGGCGGCGAGATTGTCTCGCAAGGAACGGCGAAGCACGTCGAGAACGACCCGAATTCGATGACCGGACAGTATTTATCGGGGAAACGAAGCATCAGCTATTCGACCGACCGCACGCCGCCGGACGAACGGCGGCTGCGGATCATCGAGGCCTACGGTAACAATCTGCAGCACGTGTCGCTCGATCTGCCGGTTGGATTACTGACCTGTGTGACGGGCGTGTCCGGCTCGGGCAAGTCCACCCTCATCAATGACACGCTGTATCACGCGGTGTCCCAGCATCTGTACGGTTCGTCCGCCGAACCGGCGCCCTACGAATCCATTGAAGGGCTGGAACACTTCGACAAGGTGATCAACGTCGATCAATCACCAATCGGCCGCACGCCGCGCTCGAATCCCGCGACCTACACCGGCCTCTTTACGCCGATCCGCGAGTTGTTCGCGGGCGTGCCGGCATCGAAGGAACGGGGCTACGATCCCGGCCGTTTCTCGTTCAACGTGAAGGGCGGACGCTGCGAAGC
>NZ_JAQGMM010000088.1 GCF_028292365.1 Caballeronia sp. | reverse complement strand
GATCGGTATCGGCAAGAAGCGAGCGTTGCGCTACCCAACGCAAGCGGGCTGCACTCATCACGAGTGAGCAGCAGTGATTTCATGGTGGAAACAGCAGTGCGCTTGCGCGATTTCAGCGGCCGTGCCTGGCTTCCCAGCGCGTTGCCGGCCGGTGTCACGGCAGCAGATATTGAATAGGGGTGATCATGCGAAACCTGACTTGCGCACTTATCACGGCTATTGTTGCCGCTAGCGTCACGATGTCCGGCTGCGGTGGCGGCGGAGGTGGCGGTAATGATTCAACCAGCGCCGCAGCACCCGCGGCAAGTTCCCCGGCGGCAGCAAGCGCTCCGCTCGCGTCTAGCGGAGCTCCCGCCGCCAGCGCGCCTGCTGCCGCGGCCCCCGCCGAAGCTGTCGCGCCAGCCAACACAGTCGCTCAGTCGACCACACCCAACGTGCAGCCCATCACCGTTGCAAAGATCACGACCGGTACTCGTAACATGCTGCAAACCAGCGTGACGATCTGCATTCCGGGAACAAGCACGTGCCAGACGATCGACAATATCCAGGTGGACACGGGCTCGCAGGGATTGCGTATCCTTGCTTCCGCGCTCGCGCCACCTTTGGTGCTGCCCTCCGTGACGGCCAGCACGGGGGCGACCGCGGCAAGCTGCACGGTGTTCGGCTCGGGTTACACATGGGGTTCGGTGCGTACTGCCGACGTGCATCTGGCCGGCGAGGTGGCAGCGGCGACATCGATCCAGGTCATCGCGGACCCGGCTATTCCAGCCGTACCCACGGACTGCAGTAACTCGGGTCTGCCGATGCTGACCGCTACCGCCCTGCGAAGCAACGGAATTCTCGGCGTAGGCCCGTTCAGCGCCGACTGCGGCAGCGGCTGTGCCGCGACCGCCTTGCCACGCTGGTATTACGGCTGCTCATCGGGCGCGTGCGCGGCAGCTACCCTGCCGGTTGCACTGCAGGTGACCAATCCAATAAGCCGATTCGCCACCGACAACAATGGCCTTGTCATCGAGCTGCCCGCGGTCGACGCCACTGGTGCAGCAAGTGTCACCGGCACCATGACGTTCGGAATTGGCTCACAGGCGAACAATCTGCTTGGCAGCGCTCAGGTCCTCCCGAGTAACTCGATGACAGGGTTTGTTTCGACCGCATTTCAAGGGCAAACCTACAGCACGAGTTTCATCGACAGCGGATCGAACGGCCTGTTCCTGGCACTGAGCGCCGTGCCGAGGTGCGGCTTCTGGTTCTGCCCAACCGCCGTTCAAAGTCTGTCTGCAACAGTTGCCGGCATCAACGGCGCGACAAGCAACGTAACGTTCACCATAGGCAACGCGACGTCGCTATTCGCAAGCGGTAACAACGCGCTCGGCAATCTGGCGGGACCAGCAAGCAACTATTTCGACTGGGGCCTGCCCTTCTTCTTCGGGAAACGCGTCTTTACCGCGATCGAAGCGAGTGCGACACCCGCGGGCAACGGTCCTTACTATGCCTTCTAGGCCCTGAGCATGTGCCGCGGCGGCTCCTGATCGCCGAGCCGTTGCGGCATACATGGAAGGCTTCGTCATGATCCGCGTGTACTCGATCTCTCCCGGTTCCAGGTGCTCGCGAGCACGCATAGTGGGTTACCGCCGTCACCGTCAATAGCGTCGCTTGCCTCTCCCGCGAAGCAGGTCCACGTTCTCCACAGAATACGTTATGAAGTTGAATCCGTGCGTCTTCACGTCCCCTGCTTCTCCTTGCGTAAAAAGCGCAACTCGACATGCCGGTCGTTTGCCAGACAAGTCACCAGCGCACGTCGGTCCCGCATCCGGCAATCCGTTCCCGGCGATGCCCGGCCATAACCTCGTGCCTGCACTGCTGTCGCCACGCCGCCTGATACCAGATAACGCTGGACTGTCTCGGCACGCTGCTGCGAGAGCCGCAGGTTGTACGCCTCGCTGCCTAAACGGTCAGTGAAACCCGACACGGTGATCGACGACACGGCGCCATCGCCCTTCACGTTCGCGATCAAACCATCGAGCCTCTCACGGCCGTCGGATGTGATCGATTCAACGCTGCCGCCGCCAAACGCAAACAGCGCGTCGACAGGTAACGTAACAAGCTCGGGCAACGGGTCGGTCGAACTCACGCTCTCCTGCGGAATCACGCAACTGTCAAGACTCTGCTGTGCTTCACCGAGTGTTGACTCGATCATGTCGATCTTGATTTTTGCCTTGGCGAACTGGCGGGTCCACGCATCATGGCCCGCGTGCATCAACTTCACTCCGGCACATGCTGTCTGCTTCTGTGCCTGCGGGCAGTTGACAAACCGAGAATCCGCAATCACCGCCCGCAGACTCGCCTCCAGATCCGGACGCAACACCGCGACCGTCCGCAGCGACGGGTTATCGGGTGACAACGGCTGCGTACCTTCAAGTCCAGCAATCAGGCGCGCAGCCTCGCCGATCGACTCTTCTACAAATCCCCAACGATCTCCCGCATCGATCTCGCTTTTTGCCACGTCGATCCAGCATTGGTCCTTGTAACCAAAATAGGTGTCCTTGCGTTGATCCAGTTGATCGAGTCGAGCCTGCAGCAATACCAGTACCTCACGAGGTTTTTCAATGTTCCCGTAGACATTCGCCCAAGGCTCCACAGCCGCGCCCGCTTGTATGCTTTGCTGCGTACCGAACCCCGTTTGCAGTACGGTTGGGTCCTGGATGCCCAAGCTGTCACGCAGTTCCGTGTTGGCGCAGCCCGCCAGCGCATAGATACAGGCTGCTGCGAGAATAATTTTTTTCATGGTTCGACCTGGTGACTTCCACGGCGCTTCGCGCTCCGTGGACTTGCTGTGCGTGCCGCCCGTGACGACGGCAATGTTCGATTCGCTACGCTAGTCAACTGCCGAACACGTAGCCCACGCCCGCACGCACGATAGTGCTGTTGCCACCCGACGATGACACTCCGCCATTGAAGTTGATATTGCCCTTGTCATTCCAGCGCGAAACGCCTATGCCCAGTGCCGCCTGCCCGCGATAAGCCGCCACCCCCGCATTCAGCGTCGTTCGTCCAGGCAGGTATGGCGTCACGACGTTAAGCGCCGACGCAGACGCAATGCCCTTGCGCGTGTTGCGGTCGAGGTCGCGAATTTGCTGGTCGGTATTGCTGAAACGCTGATCCGTATAGCTGTTGGCCTGACTGAGCGTGGAACTGGCTGACTGGTTCAATTGGCTCAGGTTGACGGCGTCCGTTGCCGACGTACCGGCCGCGACATTGGTAATCTGCCGCTCACTGCCAACCGCTCCCACCGATACCGACGACGCTCGATCTGCCAGCGAGCCCGCCCCGAGCGCCACTGAATTAGCGGCACTGGCCGTGGCGTTCGCCCCCATTGCTACGGCATGAGTGCCGCTCGCCGTCGCCGCTTCAGTTGATGCATCTCCGGCCGCGCTGTAAAGCGCGCTGCTTGATGTCACGAAGTTACTGACATGGGTAACGATATCGTTCAACTGACCCAGGTTCACGGCGTCAGTGGCGAGCATGCCAGCAGCTACGTTATGGATCGCTGTGCCACCAGCAATGCCCTGTCCGAGCGTGACGTTGCCAAAATCAGTCGCGCCGCTTGCGTTCTTGTCGTAGGCGAGTGCGGTGACTGCCTTGCCAGTCTGGTCGACCAGACCTGTACTCTTTAGTTGCCCGACGTTGACTGCATCCGTGTCGGCCGTGCCGGCCTGAACGTTGGTGATCTGCCGCTCGTTGCCCGTCGCACCCACCGACACGCTATTCACGCGATCAGCCACCGAGTTCGCGCCGAGGGCAACCGTGTTGCCGGCCATGGCTTGCGCGTTACCGCCGATCGCCGTGGCGTTGAGGCCACTTGCGGTTGCTGCCGCAAGCGTTGTGTTCGATACAAAGTATTTGAGCGCGGCGCCGTTCTGCAGGCCGTCGACAAGTTGCGCCGTCTGGAACAACTGGTCGCCGTTGACTGCGTCCGTGCTGCCTGCTTTTACGACTCCAGCGGCAACGTTGTGCAATGCGACTGGCAACCTGGCGTCCGAACCACCGAGCGTCACGCTGCTTCGATTGACGGAGCCATCGGCCCTTGAGTCGTAGGTGATGGCGGCGATCATATTGCCCGTTGGGTCGATCAGGCCCGCGTTTTTAAGTTGAGCCACGTTCACGGCGTCCTGATCCGCGACGCCCGCCTTCACGTTCGACAAGATCGTGCCAGTGGCTCCGCCGAGCACAATGCTTGATTTGCCGTCGTCCGTATAAGCGAGTTTCAGAGGCTCCGCACGGGTCAATATGGCGAGCGATGAGGTAATGTCATGTACGTCTGAATTGGTCGCGTTCAGTTGCGCGCCATTGACCGCGTCAGTGCTTTGCGCGCTCAACGCGCCGGCCTTCAGGTTCGTAAGCACGACCCCAGGTGCGCCGGCCTGTCCGCCGAACGTGACCACGTTCTTACTCGCGGTGTCATACGCGACTGACCCACTGGCTCTCTCGTCCAGAGCGTTGAACTGACTCATGTTGACTGCGTCCATAGGATTCAGTCCCGGCGCCACGTGCACAATCCTCCGCTCAGTCCCAACGTTACCCACGGATACCACGTTGTTCAGCGAACCGTCGCTGCGCGCGCCAAGCACGATGCTGTTCTGTCCTCTCGCGGTTACGTTGCTGCCCAGGACGAACGAATCCGCGCCTGATGCACCGTTACTGTTTCCAATTACGTAGGTCCCCGCTCCATTCACGGAGTTATCCTTGCCAATCGCTCCGGCCGCTACCGAATGAACCCGCGTACCCGAGCCAATCGCGAGTGAATCCGTGGCATTCGAATCGACACTCGTACGCCAGCCCACAGCAAGACTATGGTCCGCATCGGCCCACGAGCGCACACCAAGCGCAGTGGATTCACTGCCCGCCGCCGACACCCCCGATCCCAGCGCCACCGAACCGGACTCCGCGCTGACGTATGAGCCAGCCGCAACGGAATAGTCTCCGCTCGCGTGGACATTTACACCCATTGCGACCGCATTCGTGCCGACCGCGAAGGTCTGATTCGAACTGTCCGTTGGCCCGGATACGATCATCTGATCCGGTGTAAGAATGGGTCCGGACAAAGCGGCTGCCGCAAGCCGGCGTACGTCTTCCCCGGACGATCCCACCACGGACGGCGTGACGGCGCTCAATGCTTCGCGTACTTGAGACGAATAGACTTGAGCGCGTTCGCTTGAAACGTTCGCCAGGTTGTCGACAAGTGCAGCACTGGATGCCGGCGACACGGCCAGCAACGAGACTGGAGCAAGCGCGACAAGTAGCGCTGCGCCCATGCGGGATCGCCGGACGGAACACGCTGCTTTCACAACACCGCGCGAGCGAGCCTCACACAAGCTGGCGGACACCTCGTTCTGCTTCCTCAATACCACGCGCTGCGTCTTGTTCATTTCTGTTGCTCACTCAGGTCTTAGACACGCGGACGCGCCCTCGGAATCATTGGCATCGGGCCGGATGGTCGATCGATCCGGACCGACGACTTGAGCGTGCGCAGGAATGCACACAGCCACCGAATTGCTTCGGGAGCCAGCAGTTGGTCATAGTGGTTCCTGTCAGGCAGAAAGCCGATAGCACGCTCGTGTGCCACTGTGACAGATCAAGATAAATTTCCCCTATCAGTAAACTCTTAAAATGATGGGGATAGGCCATTCGGCAGAGGTTTAGAGCGCTTTATGCGCACCTTTTGTGTTTATGTGACAGAAAATGACCACGACGAAATATTCATGAACGGCCGTCATCTTTATCCCGATCAAGCTACAAAAACAAACACGCGTTCAAACAAGCAAGCCCCTGAAAGCAAAACCCACAACCCCAAATGCAAAAACGGCGGCGTGGTTCACCACGCCGCCGCCCAGATCAAACAACATCGACCGCCGCATCTTGTCAGGCCACGCTTGTCTCCGCCTTGCTCCTAAATTTCGTTTGATTGCTACAACGATTGCTACGCCGCGCGATCATCCTCATCAAAGATTTTCTGCGCCAGATGAAACGCCGAGTTTGCTGCCGGCACGCCGCAATAAATAGCGGTCTGAAGCAGCACCTCCTTGATCTCGTCGCGTGTTACGCCGTTGTTTTTCGCTGCCCGCAAATGCAGCGCGAGTTCTTCGCTGCGGTTGAGCGCGACCATCATCGAGATGGTCAGCAGGCTGCGCGTATGGCGCGGCAAACCCGGGCGGGTCCAGATATCGCCCCATGCGTAGCGCGTGATCAGGTTCTGGAATTCGGTCGTGAGATCCGTGCGGTTCTCAAGCGAGCGTGTGACGTGCGCATCGCCAAGCACCTCACGGCGTACGCCTAATCCCGCTTCATAACGTTCGTCTTCGGTCATGTCAGGCTCCCAGGAACTCAAGCAAGGTTTTCGTATAAACGTCCGCTTGCTCGATATTCGACAAGTGCGCGGCGTCGAGTTCGACGTAGCGCGAGCTCGCAATGTATCCAGCCAGTTCCTGCCCTTGCGCAGCGGTCGTTGACAGGTCATGCGTGCCCGAAATAACCAGCACCGGCGCCTTGATGGTCTTCGCTTCTTCACGTGCATCGGCGTCGCGGATTGCTTCGCAATTCGACGCATAACCTTCGCCCGACGTGTGGCGGAACACGTCACGAATACCCGACATTACAAGCGGCTGCGCTGCCATGAAGCCAGCCGTGAACCAGCGCGGCAGAACGGCATCGGCCAATGCCGGCATGCCGCCCTCCTCGCGGGCCTTCGCCGCCCGCGGCGTCCAGATTGCGTCCGAGCCGATCAGCGCCGCCGTATTTGACAACACCACGCGCTCGAAGCGCTCCGGGTGGCGTGCAGCGAGCGCGATGCCGGTTAGCCCGCCCATCGAAAGCCCGCAATAGTGCGCGCGCTTGATGCCGAGTGTGTCGAGCAATCCGATCACGTCACCCACGAGCTGGGCGAGCGTGTACGGGCCCTTGGGTGCGTCCGAACGGCCATGACCACGTGTGTCGTAACGCAACACGCGATATTTCGCCGCGAGCGTCTCGACTTGCGGCGTCCACATCGAGACGTCGGCGCCGAGCGAGTTCGACAACACGAGCCAGGGTGCGTCGCTGCCGGCGGTGGCGTCGATGCGATAAAAAAGTTGAATACCGTTGACGGCGGCAAAAGGCATTACGGAAAACTCCTGGAAGAAGGGATTCGATGCGAAAGCAGCGCGGCATCGACAAAAGCGTGCGCCTGGCCCACGTAGTTCGCCGGGTCGAGCAAGGCTTGCAGTTGAACAAGCGAGAGGTGTTGCGTGACGCGTGCGTCGTTCGAGAGAACGTCGTAAAGCGTTGCGCCGGTTGCAACGGCTTGCTTCGATGCATGTTCCACGAGCGTGTGCGCGTCGAGCCTGCCAATTTGGTCACCCAGCGCGAGCATCACCGCTTCGCCGAGAATCAGTCCGCGCGTGAGATCCAGGTTCGCTGCGAGCCGCCCGGCATTCACTTCGATGGCCGAGACAATCGCCGTGATCTGTGCGAGTGCGCCGCCCGTCAGTCGGGCAAGATCCGGCAGCGCTTCCCACTCGGCCTGCCAGCCGCCGAGCGCGCGTTCATGTTCCTGGACCATGCCGCTGAACACAGTCGCGACCAGATTCGGCGCGCGCATGGCGGCCGTTAAAACAGCAGCGCAGCCCACGGGATTGCGCTTGTGCGGCATCGTTGATGAACCGCCCTTGCCCGCCGCAGCCGGCTCGGCCAGTTCGCCGACTTCTGTCTGCATCTGCAGGGAAATATCGCGGGCGATTTTCCCGAGCGTACCAGTCAGCATGCCGAAACATGCCGCTGCTTCTGCTACGCGATCCCGTTGGGTATGCCACGGCAATGAAGGAAGTTGCAGGCCGAGGTCATCGGCAAGCGATTGGGCGACCAACGGCGCCTTGTCCCTCAAGCTCGCCAACGTGCCCGCCGCGCCGCCGAATTGCAACGCCAGCACACGCGAACGGCACTGCGCGAGACGCTCGCGATGCCGTGTCAACGCATCCAGCCATTGGGCGAATTTAAGGCCGAGCGTGATTGGCAACGCCTGCTGAAGCCACGTCCGGCCGATTGCCGGCGTCGTCCGATATGTCTGCGCCTGAAGTGCGAGCGCGTCGCAAGCTTCATGCAAACCCGCTTCCAGCAAGTCGAACGTGGAACGCAGTTGCAAGACAGTACCGGTATCGATAATGTCCTGGCTCGTCGCGCCCCAATGCACGTACTTGGCTGCATCGGCGTCCTGGCTTTTAACAGCGGCGGTCAGTTGCTTCACCAGCGGAATCGCGAGATTGCCGCCGGATGCGGCGCCGGTCATCAACGCGTCAGCAACAATCAGATCAGCGTTGCAGGCGGCCACGATCGCGTCGACTGCACCCGCCGGGATCACGCCATGCTCAGCCGATGCCCGCGCGAGCGCCGCCTCCACATCCAGCATCGACTGGACGGTCTGACGCGCGGACCACACGGCGTTCATCTCGCGCGTACCGCAGATCAGGTCCGTCAGCCGTCCCGACGCCGTAAATGTCGGCTCAGACATTACACACGCTCGATAGCGATCGCAATACCCTGACCCACGCCGATACACATCGTGCAAAGCGCAAAGCGTCCACCGGTCCGATGCAACTGATACATCGCGGTCGTTACCAGGCGTGCGCCGCTCATGCCGAGCGGATGGCCGAGCGCGATCGCGCCGCCATTCGGATTGACGCGAGGATCGTCGTCGGCAATACCAAGCATGCGCAGCACAGCCAAACCTTGCGATGCAAATGCCTCGTTCAGCTCGATCACATCGAATTGATCGATAGTCATGCCCAGGCGCTTCATCAGCTTTTGCGATGCCGGCGCCGGGCCAATGCCCATCACGCGCGGCGGCACGCCAGCGGTTGCAATGCCCAATACGCGCGCACGCGGCACGAGGCCGAATCGCTTTGCGCTGTCTTCATCGGCGATAAGCAAAGCCGCCGCGCCATCGTTCACGCCCGACGCGTTGCCCGCCGTCACCGTGCCGTCAGGACGCACGACGCCCTTCAGTCTCGCGAGCGCTTCCATGCTCGTTTCGCGCGGATGTTCGTCCTGCGAGACCAGCACTGGATCGCCCTTTTTCTGAGCGATGGAAACCGACACGATCTCCTGCGCGAGCGTTCCGTCCTTCTGCGCGCGCGATGCTTTCTGCTGGCTGCGCACAGCAAACGCGTCCTGGTCTTCGCGGCTCACCTTATAGTCGGTCGCGACGTTTTCGGCCGTCTCCGGCATCGAATCCACGCCGTACATCTTCTTCATCAGCGGATTGATGAAACGCCAGCCGATGGTCGTATCGAAGATCTCTGCCTGACGCGAAAACGCCGTGGTCGCCTTGCCCTGCACAAACGGCGCGCGGCTCATGCTTTCCACGCCGCCCGCGATCATCAGCGCGGCTTCGCCCGACTTGATCGCCCGCGCGGCCACGCCGATTGCATCCATGCCCGATCCGCACAAACGGTTGATCGTCGAGCCGGGCACGCCGTCCGGCAAACCGGCCAACAAAGCCGACATGCGCGCGACGTTGCGGTTGTCTTCGCCTGCCTGATTCGCGCAACCGAAGATCAGGTCGTCGACGGCGTTCCAGTCCACATCTTTATTGCGTTCCATCAACGCGCGCTGCGGCTCGGCGCCGAGGTCATCGGCGCGAACCGAGGACAACGCGCCACCGTAACGGCCGACCGGAGTACGAATCGCATCGCAAATAAAAGCTTCTTTCATGCACTTCTCCTGATTACGCGTTGATCACGCTTCGAGCGTGGTAGCCGCTTCGAGCGGTTCAAACGTCAGCGGCACTTGCGCCAGTTTCTGCAGTTCGTCGAAGGACAGGCCTTTGATAATTTCCCGCACCACGAACCCGCTCGGCGTCACGTCGAACACACCGTGATCCGTGTACACGCGGTTCACGCAATTCACGCCCGTCACCGGGTACGAACACTCGGCCACCAGCTTGCTTTCACCTTGCTTAGTGAGCAGTTCCATCATCACGAAGACCTTCTTCGCGCCGATCGCCAGATCCATCGCGCCGCCGACAGCGGGAATGGCGTCGGGCGCGCCGGTATGCCAGTTTGCGAGATCGCCCTTCGCGGACACCTGGAACGCGCCAAGCACGCAGATGTCGAGGTGGCCGCCGCGCATCATCGCGAACGAATCGGCGTGGTGGAAGAAGGCGCCGCCCGGCAGCAAGGTCACGGCCTGCTTGCCGGCGTTGATCAGGTCGTAGTCTTCCTCGCCCTTGTCTGGCGCCGGGACCATGCCCAGCACGCCGTTCTCGCTGTGCAGGAACACTTCGCGATCGGCGGGAAGGTGATTGGCCACCATGGTCGGCAGTCCGATGCCGAGGTTGACATAGGCGCCTTCGAGGATGTCTCTGGCGACCCGGGCGGCCATCTGGTCGCGATTGAGCTTTTGCATGTCGATAAACCTCTGTTCAATGGGGCACGTGCGGGCCGCGTTGGCGTCAGGCGCCCTTGAAGCCGGCCGGGCCCGTCACGGTGCGCGGAACCTTGACGACGCGCTGCACGAAGATGCCCGGCGTGACGATGGCTTCGGGGTCGAGCTCGCCCAACTCGACGACGTCGTGCACCGACGCGATGGACAGCTTCGCCGCCATCGCCATGATCGGCCCGAAATTGCGCGCGGTCTTGCGGTAGACCAGATTGCCCCAGCGGTCGCCGCGCTCGGCCTTGATGAGCGCGACGTCGCCGTGGATCGGGTATTCCAGCACGTAGTGGCGACCGTTGATCTCGCGCGTCTCCTTGCCGCGGGCCAGCTCGGTGCCATGGCCGGT
>NZ_JAQGMM010000084.1 GCF_028292365.1 Caballeronia sp. | reverse complement strand
TGCGCGCGCTCATCGATTTCATCGCGGTCATCGCCGATAAAAATCCCTTGCTCGATGCAGAACACCGCGCGCCGCAGCTTATACGCTTCGTTCGCTTCCCACGGCAGCGTGGTCCACTTGATCGTGTAACTCGCGGGGGTGTACAGACGTACAAGATCTTCGGTATCGGCGAGCATGATCAGACCTCGTAGGATGACAACGACGAACACGCGCCGCATTTGCCGCAGCCTGCCTTGATATCGGCGGAGCGCATGCCGCCTGCCGACACCATCGCGCCAAGCGGCTGCAAGACCGACTTCATGAATTCGGGCGAGGGCGCAGGATGATCCTCGAGCGGCGTGCCGCTGATCGGCACGAACGGGACCACGAAGGGATACACGCCGAGATCGACCAGCTCGCGCGAGATCGACAAAATGGCTTCTGCCGTGTCACCGAGACCCGCGAGTATGTAGGTGCTCACCTGACCCCGGCCGAACACTGCCACGGCCGCCTTGAACGCTTCCATGTAGCGCGAGATGGGCACGCTCGCCTTGCCCGGCATGATCTGTTCACGCAGCGCTGGGGTGACCACTTCGAGATGCATGCCGAGCGTATCGATACCGCTTGCGCGCATGCGTTCAAACCATTTGTCGTCATCGGGTGGTTCGCATTGCGCCTGGATTGGCAGGTCGACCGCGGCCTTGATCGCGAACGCGCTGTCGCACAAGATCTGCGCGCCTCGATCCTTGGTCGGTGGGGTGCCCGTGGTCAAAACCATGTGCTTCACGCCATCGAGCAACACGGCGGCCCGTGCCACCTCCGCCAGTTGCTCGGGCGTCTTGCGCGCGATCGTCCTGCCCGCCGCAAGTGATTGCCCGATTGCGCAGAACTTGCAGGTCTTCTTCCGGCTTTCATACCGGATGCAGGTTTGCAGAACCGTCGTGGCAAGCACGTCCGACCCATGCAGCGTTGCGATGTGCGAATAGGGCACGCCGTCGAAGGTCTGCATCGCGTAGAAACGCGGCGACTTCGGAAAGCTGATGCTCGCGATCGGTATCGATCCACGCAGCAACGCACTGCTACCGTGGGCGTCAGGGGCGGACGCCACGAACGGCGAGTGCCATGCGGTATTCGTATGCACCGGCACCATGATGGTCACGCCGTCGATGGTGACCGCCTTGTGATCGGACGGACCTGCGCCGCCGCGTCGGCTGGCCACGCCGAGTCCTTGTCCCGCGCCCGGATTGGCGAGACGCAAACCCGTCGATTGCAGTTCAGTCATCAATTGCCGGCTCATGGCCGACAAGGTCTCGTTCGCGTTCAAGGTGCAATCCCCCGGTTGAAGGTGAGAAGCTGTTCATGGGTGCCGACGTGACCGCGGGCCGGTCGTTGATGGCGAGGCTCAGTAGTTCGGGCCGTGCGTAATGACCGACCGAATCCATCATGCGTTTGCGTTTGGTGATCAGCGACATGTCCAGGTCGGCGATCACCAACCCTTCGCCCTCGCGCAGCGGTGGGGCGAGATGCTGGCCTTCGGGCGAAATGATGGCGGTGTTGCAGCCGCCGCGAAGCGCCTTCTGCAGGCCCGGATCTTTCGTGATCGATTCAATCTGCGGCTCGGTCAGCCAGCCCGTTGAATTGATCACGAAGCAGCCGGATTCCAGTGCGTGATGACGGATGGTCACTTCGATCTGTTCACCGAAAATGGGACCGACCAGCGAGCCCGGAAACTGGCTGCAATGGATCTCTTCGTGTTGCGTCATCAACGCGTAACGCGCAAGCGGGTTGTAGTGTTCCCAACACGCGAGCGCACCGACGCGGCCGATGCTGGTTTCCGCTACCTTAAGACCGGCTGCATCGCCCATGCCCCAGATCATCCGTTCGTGAAACGTCGGCGTGATCTTGCGGCGCTTGAGCAGCAGCTCACCGTTGGTATCGAAGATCAGTTGTGCGTTGTATAAGCTGCCGTGATCTCGCTCATTCACGCCCAGCACGACGACCATGCCATGCCGCCGTGCGCGCTCTGCTACCGCCTGCGTCACCGGACCGGGCACGACCACCGCTTCGTCATAGAGACGCATGTGTTCGGCACCCGATGCCACCGGCGCCCGCACGAACGAGAAGTACGGGTAGTAAGGCAGGAAAGTCTCGGGGAAGACGATGATCTGCACGCCTTGGCGCGCAGCGTCGTCGATCGTTCCGAGGACTTTCTCGAGCGTGCCACCGGGCCGTTCGAGGTCCGGTGCTATCTGGACCGCGGCGGCGCGGACGATTCTCTTGTCGGGCATGGTCGTTCCGTGTTGATAACAGGCTTTGGGCGCGGCGTCAGACGGTCCAGGTGTTGATAATCAGCGCGCCGTCCTTGCGATGCAGCAGCTGGATATCGAGGACGTCGAGCGGGCTGATCGGCTTGATGCCTTCGATCAACGATGCTTCCCCCTGCCCATACAGCGCCTGCAATGCAAAGCGGCATGCATAGACCTTGCCGCCTTCCTCCATGAACTTCTGGATCTGCTTGTTGAAGTTCAGATGGCCCGGGAATGCTTCGTCGCCGAGCGTCGGGAAGCCGCGCTGAAGCCCGAGCGTTACGCCCGGGCCATAGAGCAGCACCGAGGTTTCGAAGCCCTTGCGCAGTAGCCGGGTGGCTTGCAGCAGGTTGACGAAGCCGATGGAACCTTCGAACGCGACCGTGTGGAATGTCACCAGCGCCTTTTCGCCCGGCGCGGCCTTGACGTCTTCAAACACCTTCTCTTCATAATCGACAAGGTAATCGCCTTTCTTGTGCATCGGGATATTGACGGCAGGCATTCTAATCTCCAGTAAATAGACAATTTAATCAGTGGCGCCGGGGTTCTTAATCCGGAACCAAACTGCGGGATACGAAGCTGCTAATGCAACGGGCGTGCCATTCAATGAGCGTGTTAATGCGATCAATACCCAATCATTCAAACGATCAGTGCGCGTGGAGCAGTGAAATATTTTTGATGACGATCCCGAAAGGCCTTTTGCGGCTTGGTTTAAGGCCTGGCAGGACAATGAGTCTGCACCAGCGTGGCGTGATCACAGTGGTGCTGCCGCGCCTGCATGGTGCAATAAACACCGGATATGTGCATTGACCCTTGATTGATCGGATTCTCCATACGATCACTTAATGCGATCAATTTATTTTTTCCGCTCGCCAGCGTGCTATCGTTTTTTAATCGCATTTATTCGAGAGTGCTTCATGGTCAGTCTTACTCACCACTGGATCAGAAAATTGACAGAAAGCCGCAAGCCGGCTTATTTGCTGATTCCCGAGTTAATTGAAGAAGATCTGGCGAGCGGGCGCTTGCGTCCGCGCGATCGGCTGCCAGGCCTGCGTGACCTGGCTGACGAACTGCAGCTCAATTACACGACCGTGGCGCGAGCCTACGCGGAGGCGCGCAAAAGAGGGCTGCTCGACTCGCGTGCCGGCAGCGGCACGTTCGTACGCGGCCGCACCGCTACGCTGCCACTGTCCGGCGGCAGCAGCGTCGAGATGACCATGAACATGCCGCCCGAGCCTGCAGAACTCGCTGCGCGCTTGCGCGATTCCGCAGCGCGGCTGTTTTCGGCTACGGACCCGTATCGGCTGCTGCGGTATCAGGATTTCGGTGGCACTGCTGACGATCGTGCCGCTGGCACGAAGTGGCTGAAGCGCCGTTTCGACGATTGCGATGAAGACAAGGTCCTGGTTTGTCCCGGCATTCACAGCGCGCTGGTGGCGCTGGTGTCGCAGCTTGCGCGGCCCGGGGGGACCATTTGCCTCGATACGCTGGCTTACCCGGGCATCAAGGCGATTGCGGCGCAACTGGGCGTGCGTTTGCAGGCGCTGGCACGCGATGACGATGGCCCGCTTGCCCATGCATTCGAAGCGCTATGCAAGAGCGATAAACCCAGCGCGTTCTATTGCAATCCGACCATCCAGAATCCGAGCACGGTGACGTTGTCGTCGAAGCGGCGCGAGGCGCTTGCCGATGTCGCGCTAAGGTACAGCGTGCCGATTATTGAAGACGATGCGTATGGCATGTTGCCGGTCCAGGCGCCTGATGCACTGGCCACGTTGGCCCCCGATCTCACTTACTACGTCACCGGGTTCTCGAAGAGCTTTGGCGCCGGTCTGCGCGTGGCTTACATTCGTGCGCCGTCTGCCCGGCGCTCCCAGCATCTTGCCGGGGCGTTGCGCGCAACCACGGTCATGGCCAGCCCCTTCACCGTGTTGCTGGCGACGCAGTGGGTTAATGACGGGACAGCAGACCTGATGCTCGATGCGATTCGCGCGGAGTCCGCCGCGCGTCAGGAGCTAGCCGCGCGCGTTCTGTCCGGCTGGAAGTTCGATGCCGATCCGGCCGGGTTCCATCTCTGGATGCCTATTCCAGCGGAGTGTGGATGGAACGCATCTGAGCTTGCATTGCAGTTGCGTTCGCAAGGGATTGGCGCGGTGTCAGCGGCGGCTTTTGCGACCGATGGCAATCCGCCCGAAGCCATTCGTGTATGCCTTGGCGGTCCCAAGAATCTCGATGAATGCGAGGACGCGCTCAGGCTGATCGCGGACACCGTCGAACATCCTCATCATCTGCATTTGCCGGTGATGTAGGGGCTTGAGTTGCGCGCGGCCGTCATGAAGTCTTGTTACGATGCAGGCTTTCGTGTTGACCGCTTACTCCATGCGCAATGTCCGGCTTCTCGTTCGCTTAGCCTCGTTCACTATCGCCGCGCTGTTCTTCTCCGTTGCTCATGCGGGTAACCCCGACGCGTTATGGCAGATCGTCCACAACTCATGCGAGCCCGCGGCACGCGGCGCGAATGTCCCGCAGAAATGTGTCGATGTGGATCCATCCGGCGGCTTCGCGGTCCTCAAGGATATCAACGGCATTGCCCAATATCTGTTGATTCCGACTGCTCGCATTGGCGGCATTGAAAGCCCTGATCTGCTGATACCGGGCTCACCGAATTACTGGCGCGCGGCGTGGGAAGCTCGGCGTTTTGTTGAAGCGAAGCTAGGGCAGGATCTTCCCCGCGATGAACTCTCGCTCGCCATCAACTCGACCAGCGGGCGCACGCAAAACCAGTTGCACATTCATATTGATTGCCTTGCCCCGGATGTCGTTCGCGCGCTGCGTGAGCAAGGTCCGAAGATCGGCACGGAGTGGACTGCATTCCCCACGTTGCTGCGGGGGCATGCATACCGCATTCGGCGTATTGATGACGCCGATCTGGCTTCCATCGATCCTTTCAAGCTTCTTGCGCCCGACGTGGCGCGCGAAGGCCAGGTCATGGCCGACCAGACCTTACTGCTCGCGGGGACCACGGCACCCGACGGCAAGCCAGCATTCCTTCTTCTCAACGATCACGTACAACGCGATACAGGTGACTTCGCGTCATCGGAGGAATTGCAGGACCATGCCTGCGCCGTTGCACGTTCGAAGTAGGTTGGGCGACCCGCATCTCGAAATTTTGGGCTAGCTGCACTAAGGAAGGTCGGACGCACGCGGGAGAGGACTGCGATGGCTTACGAAGCGAGGGAATGGAATTGCTGGGGCAAATGGGATAGATCACCAACATACGCTTGCCCTATTCTCCCGTGCTACTCGACAGCGATTGAGAACAACAGGCTCGCAAGGTCACTCTCATCCAACGTACCTTCAGCAACGTCCACCATGATGTCCTCCAGCACGTCGGATCTTGGTACGTCGTAACCCTGCAAAGCGAGATAAGTCAACGCTGTAACCAACGCTGTTCTCTTGTTTGCATCGTTAAAGACGTGCCCCCTGGCGAGCGCTACTGCGTACATTGCCGCGATATCAAAAACATCCGATAGCTGCCCGTAAAGCATGCGACGCGTGCCAGCGCACCCTCGAGCGGGCCGACGCCGTGGCCGCCCGCAAGCCCCGGCTCTTGTCTCAAGATCAGGTCATGAATCTCGATGACTTGCTGGGCGTCTATCATCGGTTCGCGAGCGCCTTTATTACCTTCTCGTGCGTCGCGATAACTCGCTTTGCAGCGCTTATTACTACACGCGATCCCTCGCTGCCCTTCAGTTGCATCTCGACAGGCCGCTGAGGTGTGGTTCGAACCTTGATCGTTACACCGTAGTTTTTCATCGTCTTTTCTGCCTTTCCAACCCCATGATTTTATTGTGATCCGCGTTGCGTAGAATCATAACGCGCTTCAATCGCCATGAATATAACCGCGATACCGCTCCCCGGTATGCCGTGGTGCGCCACGGATCATTAGCGATTCTGTCTATGCGAGTCGACAAAATATTACCTTAACGCTACGGACCGAATTTCGCACTAGCCACTCATCCCGCTTCGCTGCACTATGTCGCTTCGACCAATCAATCTGATTTGCAGGACGGGCAACATGAACAGCATGCGAACCATTGGCTTGATCGGCGGGATGAGCTGGGAGTCGACTACCGAATATTATCGGCTGGTCAATCGAGACGTGCGCACGCGCCTTGGCGGACTAAACTCCGCGCAGGTCCTGCTGCATAGCGTGAATTTCGCGCCGATCGAACAACTTCAACGCGACGGACAATGGAACATCGCAGGCATCCGGTTGGCCGACGCCGCCCGTCACCTTGAAGCGGGTGGCGCTCATTGCATCGTGCTCTGCACGAACACCATGCATCTCGTTGCACCGCAAATTGCGGCGGCGGTATCCGTCCCGTTCCTGCATATTGTCGATCCGACCGGGATCGAGGCGCAAAAGCGGGGCATACGCAAAGTCGGTTTTATCGGCACGGCGTTTTCGATGCGCGAAAGTTTTTTCCGCGACCGCCTGCAAGAGCGGCATGGCATCTCCACGCTCTTGCCCGAGCCTGCCGAGCAAGCGGTGATTCACGACATCATCTATCGCGAACTGTGTCTGGGGATTGTCAACGACGAATCACGCAAGCTGTATCGCGACGTGATTCACGGACTCGCGGCGCGTGGTGCGGAAGCAATCGTGCTGGGCTGCACCGAGATCATGCTGCTGGTGAATGAAGCCGACAGCCCCGTACCGTTACTCGATACCACCGCGCTCCACGCCCGCGCCGCCGTCGATTTCTCGTTGGCGCAGGTTTGAGTCATCGGGCGTTAAAGCCGCTCTTCAGTGCTCGCGGCGATGCGTAAACACACGCGGACGCACGGCTTCGATGATCGCTTCGGGCAGCACCTGATGCAGCGTGCGCACTGTGAAGTCGAGGTCTTCCATTGCCACATCGAAGACCAGCCGGAGGTCGTCATGGTCGCGCGATGCCTGGCTCACATACACGCCTAGCGGCGAGTGGAACAGCCGCCTGATGCGCTCGCGGGCGGCTTCATCCTGCCTGCTGTGCAGGACGGCCGAGAGATGGACGCGGGACACGCAGGGCGTTGAGAGCGCTTCCTGCGTGGCAGATTTTTTCGATGTCGCCGAGCCGGCAATTCTTTCAAGGACAAGGTTCATTACGCTGCAAGCTCCTGTATTCGGATCACTTCCAGCGTATCTTTTTGTGTGTAAACGCCGCGTTAATATTACTGGCGGCGCTGTATAGATCGCTTAATCGATGCCGTGGAATACCGCATCGTCAGGTCCGATGTAAGCCGGTGACTTCCATGCCGCGTCGCGCATGGAGTGCTGGACCTGGCGCTCTACTCCCAGAAGTACTGCAAAGATTGCCATGCGGACGGGAATGCCGTTGTCTGTCTGCCGGAAGATAGCGAGTCTTGGATCGTGGTTGAGGTCGGTGCTGAGGTCATTAGCCCCCGGCCGTCCATCTCGCGGCAATGGATGCATGATCAACGTATCGGGTCCGCACACGCTGTCTACCAGCGCTTGATTGATCTGGAAATCCGGCGTGTAACCTTCAATAGATTCATCGGCAAAACGCTCCTTCTGAATCCGCGTTGCATACACCACATCCGCGCCTTTCAACCCCGTCTGCAAGTCGTTGGTCTGCTCGACCACATGATCGTTGCGATTGATCTGATCGAGAATGGAAGCGGGCATCTCGAGCGAAGCAGGCGAAATCAGCGTGAACTTCAGTCCCCGATACAACGCAAGCAGCTTGGCCAGCGAATGGACCGTGCGGCCGTATTTAAGGTCCCCAACCATTGCAATATGCGACCCGTCGACAATCTTCCCCACGCGTGAGAATTCGCGCTGGATGGTGTAGAGGTCAAGCAACGCCTGACTGGGATGTTCGCCGGGGCCGTCGCCGGCATTGATGACCGGCACGTTGGTCGCACGCACAAATTCTGCTACTGAGCCTTTCTCCGGATGACGCACGACAAGGGCGTCGGCGTAACCGCTGATCACGCGGCTGGTGTCGTAGATCGACTCGCCTTTTGCCATCGACGAAAACGTGAAGCCGGTCGTGTCGCAGACCGAGCCGCCCAGCCGGCAAAACGCCGCACCGAAGCTGACGCGCGTGCGTGTGCTGGCTTCGAAGAACAGATTGGCAAGGACAGCCCCTTCGAGCACGCGCGTGATCTTCTGACGGCGCGCGATAGGCTGCATTGTGTCGGCGACCTGGAACAGCGCCTCTACGGAGTCACGGGAGAATTGATCGACGGACAGCAGATGCGGCCGGCCTTCGTGAAGAATGGATGGAGAGTATACGCGTTGTGTATAGTCGTCGCCAGACGGAATTCTTTCTACCAACTCCATGACGTAGCGGCTCGCGATCTCGGGCATGGCTCGCGATTCCGCCGATTCATCCGGGAGCAGCCATGTGTCTAGCGCCCGGCGCGATACGCCAATCCGGTTCGCGAAAGCGTCGCGGGTCATGTTCAGGCGGCGCATGGCATCGCGCAGGATAGTTTGCTGTTGAGCTTGCACGATGGGCGCTCCGTAAGTGGTTATGTACGCGATGCGTATATTAAATCACTCGCCGAAAAGGTGCAATACAACTTCGCGTCTACTCGGCGCGCGCCGATGCTCGAAGACATAAATGCCTTGCCACGTGCCTAAGACCATCCGGCCGGCATCGACGGGAATGGATAACTGGACTTGCGTCAACGCGGTTCGCAGATGCGCGGGCATGTCGTCGGGGCCTTCCGCGTCGTGGACGTAGCGCCCGGGTGCTTCCGGCGCGATGGTCTCGAAGAACTGTTCAAGGTCAGTGCGGACGTCGGGGTCGGCGTTTTCCTGGATCAGTAAGGAAGCGGAAGTGTGCCGCAGGAACACGGTCAGCAGGCCGGTCTGGATGTCCTGGAGAGTGATCCAGCGGTCAATGTCGCGAGTTATTTCGTGCAGTCCGCGCGTGCGCGTGGGCACACTCAGATGATGGAGCGCCTGCTTCATGTCGATATCTCCGGAAGGGGAAGCGCAACGGGGAGCGGTCGCGCGTGCCTGTGAAGTTTATCGACTGGAGCGGGGATCGGGTTTTGGCAGAGGGCGAGCGCGTGGACCGGACGAGCGTAGAGCAGGCTTTGGTTATCGCGCGCTGGCGCCTTGCCGTGCATGCGGTTCAATGGCCGAAGAAGGTCGATTGAGCGGCGTTGTCCGGCGTGGTATGCATAGGCATACCCGATCCTGACGTGCCGTTGGCCGCGGCTCCGTACGACGAAGACGCGATGCCTTGTTGTTCGGCTACGCGTTGCTCGGCGGCCTGGATGTCCTGCGGGTAGTTGACGTCTTCGCCGCCTGGGCTGTAGCCGGCTTTTTCCAGTTGAACGAGTTCGGCTCTGACTTGGGCGCGGGTGACGGGGCCGTTGCTTTGTGCGAAAGCGAAGGCAGGGGCGGCCAGTGCCGACGAGAGAACGAGAGCGGAGATAAGGAATTTGTTCATGATGACCTCAGGGGTAAAGTTAGGATTACGATTTATTTAACTGGCTTGCGAAGATTGATTTAGCGCGATGGATCAGTTCGTTGCGCTGGACGAGTTGCTGGCCGTTGAACTGGCTACTGTGTTGGCGTTGGTCGTCTGGTTCTGAGCCAGGCGTGCTTCTTGTTGTTGTTCGAGTTGGTGCGCGAAGATCGGGTTGACGTCGGGGTAGGACGTGTCGGTGACAAAATCGCGGCCGTCTTGCTGTGCCGCGATCAGTTCCTGGTAGACCTGGGCGCGGGTCTTGGTTTGAGCGAATGCGTGTGCCGAGGCGATAGTGGCGAGAAACAATACTGCGACGCTGAGGGTTTTCATGGTTCGCTCCTGCGAGGTTAAATGTGTGTGTGAATGTGTGCAGCTTGCAATGGAGAGAACCCGCAATGGGTGCGGGATATTCCCGATGAATCTGATTATTTTTATGTTCGGAAGAATCAAAATTTATTTTGGAGCAGGCGGAATAACCCACTAGGGACGGTGTTTACGCGCCTGGGGGATATTTACATCCGGTATGGAATAAACCCCGGCGCTTTGTGTTCGCCCTTGTACAAGCAGCCAACGAACAGCCAGACATAGCCAGATCATGCCCATAACAAAACCCCCAACGGAACCCCGGCTCTCGGAGTCGGACGTGCAGGCATTCGCCGACGGCATGCTGGATCCCCAACGCGCGGCGAGTGTAGAAACGTATTTGAAAAGCCGTCCCGACGAGGCCAAGCGGGTAGCGTTTTACGGGCGCCTGAACTGGCAGATGCAAAACACCTTTCACGAACCCGACAACGAAACGGCGCCCCAAGCGCCCGCGCCCGGTCGGCGCATGTCGAGGCGCAGCCTCCGCGCGGTGCTCATCGCGGCGGTTGTGACGCTGGCAGTCGCCGCTACGGCAATCTTTGCGTTCGACATTTCCGATTCAGCGCTCGACAATGCTTCGATGATGGCGCTTGAACAGGCGGTGGCTGCCCAGGAGACGGCATCGGGAGCGGTGGGGTATGAAAGCTCGGTGGGGGCTTTGGCAAGTGCCCCAGATCTGTCCAGCGTCGGATTCCATCCCGTTGCGCGCCGGACAATGTCTGTGGGGCCATTCGCTTCGGCAACGGAATTTGTTTACCGTAATCGAGGTGGCGAGGCCGCCGTGCTGCTCGTGGCGCCTGGCCTGTTTGCGCAGCCGCAGCCTCAGTGGAAAGCCCATCGCGTAGGCGCTAGCCGCTTGCTTGCATGGACTGCGCGCGGCAAGCGTTATGTGCTCGCGGGCCGTGCGAACACGCGGGGATTGATGTTGGCCGCCGACCTGATGACGGGTAGTTAGGGATTAATCAACTACCGGGAAACTTGCCGGGAAACTGTCAACGGCATAATCACGCACCTTGGCCACAAAATACGCTGACAGCGGGAATATTCGGAATATTCGGCACGACCCGGTGTTAGCCCATCATCAGAGCAACGGTTTATCGAACGTTTGCGTAAGCTTACAAAATGAAGGAAGGCCGATGGGCGTCCGTGACGAGTTAATGGAACATGTGCCGCGATTGCGCCGCTACGCGCGAGCGCTGATCAATAATCGCGATCTCGCCGACGATCTGGTGCAGGACACGCTTGAACGCGCGCTCCGGCACACCGAGAAGTTTCAGACCGGCACCGACCTGCGCGCGTGGCTGTTCACGATCATGCACAACGTGTTCGCGAATCAGGCGCGCCGGGCAGGCGTGAAGGCAGTGCATATTTCAGTCGATGACGAAAATATCTCCGAGCGCGAATTTGCCGTGCCGGGCACGCAAACGCAATCGCTCGAAGTGCGTGATCTCGACTTCGCGTTGCAGCGCTTGCCGCTCGACCAACGCCAGGTCGTGCTGCTCGTAGGGCTGGAAGAAATGAGTTACGCGGATGTGGCGCAGGCGCTGGAAATCCCGATTGGGACCGTCATGTCGCGCCTGTCGCGCGGGCGTGAAAGACTGCGCGCGCTGATGGCCGGCGCGCAACCGGGCGCTAAATTACAGGTGGTGCGATGAGCGACCAACAAACACCCATCAGTGAAGACGAAATTCACGCGTATGTCGACGGATCGCTGGCTGAGCATCGCCGCGAGGAGATCGATCGCCTGCTGGAACGCGATGAAGCACTGGCGACGAAAGTCAGCGATTATTTCTCGCTGAACAGCATGTTCCATGACCGCTATGACCGCGTGTTAAGCGAACCCGTGCCGCAGCGTCTGCTACCGCCGGAACCCAGGCGCTGGCGGGCTGCCGCCAATTGGCCGCAGTTCGCGGGCATGGCGGCTGCGCTCGTGCTGGGCGTCGGGATCGGCGTGGCGGGCATGACAGGGACCGTGGGCCATGACACGTTCATGCCCGGAAACGGCGGGGCATCGGTGCAACGTGCAAGCTACGCCGTCGGCGAGTCGTTCGCACGACAATCGGCTATAGCGCATGTAATGTACGCGCCGGAAGTGATGCGGCCCGTGGAAGTAGGCGCGGATCGCGAGCAGGAATTGGTAAAGTGGATCTCGAACCGGCTAGGTACGGACGTGCGTCCACCCATACTGACCCGCTCGGGCTTCGAGTTGATGGGCGGTCGCCTGTTGCCCGGCGACGACGGCCCCGTGGCGCAGTTCATGTACCACGACGCGAAGGGCGAGCGTATTACGCTGTGCATATCGCATCGCAAGATCAGCTCGGACACGACCGCGTTCAAGCTGTATCAGGATGGATCGGTCAACGTGTTTTATTGGATCGACGGGGATTTCGGTTACGCCGTCTCCGGCGCAATCGACCGGAAGGTGCTGCTTGACCTGTCGCACGACGTCTATTCGCAATTGACCGCAATGGGCGGGGCTAAAGCGCCTTCGGGTGCTTCCGTGTCTACGCAATAAGCTCGGAGCAGTCACGGTGTACAGCAACATCGTGGCTGTTTCGATCAATTGCGCTGGCCCCGGAATAAGCGGTCACGCCAAGTTGTTCACCCCGTTATAGCCCCCTCAATATAGTGAAATAAATCACGCTCGCCCCTTGAAAATTCGTATTCGTAAGGATATCGAATTAATAACAAAAGCGACAAACTGGATCGATCCACATGACGACTGACCCATTCTCACCTCGCCCTCGCAGGCCGCAAACCATCCCGCTATTCAGGCTTGCGGCTATCGGTGCGGTCGTGGCGGCTATCGGCGGCGCCTTTGTGTATGTTGCCGGCTTCGTGACACCGCATCGCCTGACGCCGCAGCGGATTGTCAATACCTTCGAAGCGAATGCCGGCGTTCATCCGGGATTCCGTCGCAATCATGCGAAGGGCGTGTGTGTGTCGGGGTATTTCGAAGGCAACGGCGAGGCGTCGGACATCTCCCGCGCAGACGTGTTCAAGGCCGTGCGAACGCCGGTGGTTGGACGCTTCGCCATTCCGGGTGGCGATCCTTCAGCCCCGGACGCAAGCGTGCCGGTGCGCAGCATGGCGCTGGATTTCAAGTTGCCCGATGGGCAGCAATGGCGCACGGGCATGAACAATACGCCGGTATTTGTTGTCAATACTCCGCAGGCTTTTTACGCTCAACTAGTGGCGTCGAAGCCGGACTCCGTAACGGGCAAACCTGATCCAGCGAAGCTCAAGGCGTTCTTAGCAGCGCACCCCGAGACCGCGCCGTTTCAAAGCTGGGTGAAAAGCCATCCGCCGTCGTCCAGTTTCGGCAATGCGGCTTATTACGGCATCAACGCATTTCGTGCAATCGATGCAAACGGCAAGACTCACTTCGTCCGCTGGTCGATGGTGCCCGAAACGCCGTACGCGCCCGTCTCGGCTGAACAAAAGAGTCAGCATGACTTTCTCGATAACGAACTGCGCGGCAGGCTGGCAAGCGGTCCGTTGCGCTGGCATCTCATCTTGACAGTGGCCAAGCCCGGCGACCCGACCACTGATGCAACCCAGGCGTGGCCCGAAGACCGGCCGCACATCGACGCAGGGACGCTGGTGATAGAGCGCGAGAGTGCGCAAAGCGAAGGCGATTGCCGGGACATCAACTACGATCCGACCATTCTTCCCGACGGCCTCAAGCCCTCCGCCGATCCGCTACTGGCAGCGCGTTCTTCCGCCTATGCGGTCTCCTACAATCGCCGCACGTATGAAGAAGCGCAAGGTCTGGCGTCCACTCAACAACCGGCACGGGGTCAAGAATGAGCGTTGATCGAAAGCATTTCAGTCCGCCAGCCCGATTTTTGCACTGGTTCATGGCGCCGCTCGTCATCGCGATGTTGTTCATCGGCGTGGGGATGGTGGCCACACTATCTTCGTGGCATCAGACGCTGCTTGCCATTCACAAGCCGCTGGGGATCGCAATTCTTGTGCTGGTGAGCGTGCGTTTCATTGTGCGGCTGACACATCGAACGCCTCGTCTGCCCGACGACATGCCGCGCTGGCAGCAGCTGATCGCGCATCTGTCGCACTGGGTTTTCTACGCGCTGTTGTTCGCCATGCCACTGGTCGGCTGGTCGATGTTGTCGGCCGGCGGTTTTCCGATCCACCTGTTCGGACCGGTGAACCTGCCGCCTATCGTCCCGCAGGACGTGCGCCTTTATGCGTTGCTTCGATCAGCCCATACGGTGCTCGCCTTGCTGCTGTTCGCGACCTTCCTCGCGCATCTCGGCGCGGCCTTGTTCCATGGCCTGATTAGACGCGACGGCGTGTTTTCGAGCATGGCAAAGGGCCGCGACTAGGCGGCCAGCTTGTCATGCTGCGCCGGTCGTTTTATCCCGCCTGTTCGACCGGCGTCACGTCCAGTTCCAGCTTTTGCGTGCCGCGCAGGACTGTAACCTTCACCGCCCGGTCGATACGCGATGCATCCAGCGAGCGCTGCAAGCTATCCACGCTATCTACCGCTAATGTGTCGATAGTCACGATCCGGTCATCGGTACGCAAGCCGCCGAGCGCGGCCGGACTGCCTTTGACGACTTCCATCACATGCACACCGCTCGCCGACGGCAATTCGAAATACCGCTGCACCCGGCGCGAGATGGGCATGGTTGTGCCGGCCACGCCAATGTAGGCTCGCCGCACACGCCCGTATGCGAAGATCTGCATGATGACCCACTTGGCGGTATCGATCGCGGTCGCGAACGAGATCGATTGAGCGCCGGCAATGATCGCCGTATTCACGCCGATCACCTGACCCGCCGAGTTGATCAGCGGGCCGCCCGAGTTGCCGGGATTGAGCGCGGCGTCGGTCTGGATCACGTCGTAGATCATGCGTCCGGAGTTCGCCCGCAAGGACCGTCCGAGGGCCGAGACCACACCTGTTGTGACCGTCTGCACGAGGCCGAGAGGGTTGCCCACGGCGATCGCGATCTGCCCGACTCGCAACTTGCCGGACTCACCCAGTTCGACATGCGGTAACGCCTCGGCTGAGCCAATGCGCAGCACCGCGAGGTCGCTGTCCGGATCATCGCCGACCAGATCGGCGTCGAACGTGGCGCCGTCTGCGAGCGTTACGCGGATATGCGTCGCCCCGTGCACGACGTGGCTATTTGTCAGCAGATAACCGTCGGGCGTAAAGATGAATCCCGAGCCCGAGCCTCCCTGCGCGCCGCGGCCGTTTTTGTCGCCAGGCAAACGCCGGTCGACTGAAATAAACGCGACCGCCTGCTGCACGCGTTCGAGCGCGCTGATCACGGTCTGCGAGTAAGCGTCCAGCAGGGCTTCGTCGCCGAGCGGGCTTGCGAGGGCGGCGCCCGCGGGGCCGCGTGAGAGATCATCGATGAATTGGGGACGGCTTCCCATGATCGTGCTCCGGATAAATGGATCATGAGATGCGGGATTCTTGCGGGTATTTCAAGCCCGGCGCATGTGGCCAGGGACATGCAGCCCGGGCTGCGCTCCCGGCTCAGCATTTCCGCTGCAATCGATATCACGATTGATCGTTTAGTGCTGGACGCGCGCGTTGTTAGCATGGTCGGCTGCCTAATCTGCCTGCGATGCCCCCATGAAAATCTTCACCCGTCTGGTCGCGTGCGTTGCGCTGGCCGTGACTGCCCTGAGCGCGGCGAGCGCCATGGCGCAAACGCCTTCGGGCGACCCTGTCAAACTGCGTATCGGCTTTCAAAAATCGTCCACGCTGATCGCGATCCTGAAGGCGCGCGGCACGCTGGAACGCGCCGTGGCGCCGCTCAACGTACGTATTGAATGGGGTGAATTCGCGAGCGGACTGCCGCTCACCGAAGCGCTGAACGCGGGCGCGGTGGACTTCAGCGCAGACGTGGCGGACACCGTCCCCGTCTTCGCGCAAGCGGCTAACGCCAACTTCGTCTACGTCGCTCAGGAAACGCCGTCACCCTCGGCGCAAGCCGTGATCGTGCATCGCGACGCAGCCATCTACAAGCTCGCCGACCTGAAGGGCAAGCGCATTGCGGTGACCAAGGCGGCCGGCAGTCACTACCTGCTGCTCGCCGCGCTGGCTCGCGCCAAGCTCGCGCCGGCCGATGTCAAGATCAGCTACCTCGCACCCGCTGACGCGCGCGCGGCATTCGAGCGCAACGACGTCGACGCGTGGTTCGCGTGGGACCCTTACGTCGCTTCCGTCGAACAAGATCCGGGCGCGCGCATTCTGATCCGCGGGGATGGCCTTGCGTCGTATCAGCGGTATTACCTCGCGTCCACGCCGTTTGCACAGGCGCACCCGCAGATCATTGATATCGTGTTCAGGCAACTGGTTGAAGCGGGCGTCTGGACCAAGGCGCATCCGCAAGAAGCGGCGAAGATCCTGGCGCCGGTGTGGGGTCTCGATCAGGCAACGGTGGAGCGCGCGAATACTCGGCGCACGTATGCTGTGCGTGCGGTTGTGGCCAAGAACTTCAGTGAGCAGCAGGCGATTGCCGACACCTTCTATCAGGCGAAGCTGCTGCCCAAGCCCGTCGATACCGCCAGCGCGCTCGTCTGGGACTTCGCTGCGCATAGAGCCGTCACGGCGAATGTGGCGACGGCATCGCTAACTGCCACGCAGCCATAGTGACTCGATGACCTCCCGAAAGTCCTCACCTTCACCGGGTCGCAGACGTCTGCTTGGCAGTCTGGCTGCCGGCGGGTTTGCCGCGTCACAGGCTGGCGCTGCCGAGTTGCTGAAACCGCTTGAGATCGCATCCTGGTCCAAGACGCCCGGTGCACCCATCCTGGAACATCCCTACGGCCTGCCGTCGCGGTATGAGGCGGACGTGATGCGCCGCGCCGCCAAGGCCTGGCCCTTGCCCGGCGCGGCGTCTTCCATGACACCGCTCGCCGACCTGCATGGTTCGATCACGCCGAACGGTCTCGTCTATGAGCGTCATCATGCAGGTGTTCCGGATATCGACCCGGCGCTGCATCGTTTGGCCATTCACGGATTAGTACGGAATCCAAAGCTTTTTACGATGGACGATATCTTGCGATTACCGTCGGAGTCGCGGATTCATTTCATCGAGTGTTCGGGGAATACCGGTAACGAATGGAACGGGCCGAGTGGCATGCCGGTGCAACTCACGCACGGCCTGCTGTCGTGTTGCGAATGGACCGGCGTGCGCTTGTCCACGTTGCTGGAGGAGGTTGGCGGTATCACCGGCGGGTCGGGTTGGGTGCTGGCCGAAGGCGCCGATGCCGCCGCGATGACGCGCAGCCTGCCGTTGCAGCGCATTGTTGATCGGGCGCTCGTGGCTTACGCGCAAAACGGTGAACGCTTGCGTCCCGAGAACGGGTATCCGTTGCGGCTGATCGTGCCGGGCTTCGAGGGCAATACGCACGTCAAGTGGTTGCGTCGCCTGAAGGTGGTCAATGCCCCTTTGCAGACGCGCGAGGAAACCTCGAAGTACACGAATCTCCTCGCCGACGGCACCGCGCGCCAGTTCGTGTTCGAGATGGACGCGAAGTCAGTGATCACGAAGCCGTCGCCGGGACATCGGCTGACGACGCACGGGTTTTATCCGATTTCCGGACTGGCATGGTCGGGACGCGGGACCATCCGTCAGGTGGACGTCTCGACGGACGGCGGCGCGAACTGGCGAGCGGCGCGGCTGCAAACGCCCGTGCGTGACCGTGCGCTAACGCGTTTCGAGGCTGACTGGAACTGGACTGGTGAACCGGCAAGCATCCTGTCGCGCGCCACCGATTCAACCGGCTACGTCCAACCCACGCGCGAAGCGCTGGTCGCCGCGCGCGGTCTCAACTCGCAGTATCACTACAACGGGATCCAGCAATGGCGTATTGATGCAGCAGGCGAGGTGCGCAATGCGTAAGGCGCTGCTGCTCACGCTGCTCTGCACAACGCCCGCGTGCTTCGCGGCGCACGACCTTGGCACGCCGCTGACCGCGGACGAGATCGCTGCATGGAATATTGATGTGGCGCCGGACGGCCACGGTCTTCCTGCGGGTAGCGGCGACGTAACAACGGGCGCGCATGTGTTCGCAGAGAAGTGCGCGGCCTGTCACGGTGCGTTGGGTCAGGGTTTGATCGGTGATGCACTGGTGGGCGGCCGGGGCACGCTGGCGAGCGCAAAACCTAAACGCACGGTTGGCAGTTACTGGCCATACGCCACCACGCTGTTCGACTATATCCGCCGCGCGATGCCATACAACGCACCCGAGTCCTTGTCGGCCGACGAAGTCTATGCGCTCAGCGCGTACCTGTTGAATCAAAACGGCATCGTGCCGCCCGATACACGGCTTGATGCGCAGTCATTGCAAAAAGTAAGAATGCCGAACCGGGATGGTTTTGTACCGGACCCACGTCCCGGCCGACTCTGAATATTCAGGAGCAAAGCATGTCCAGCCATGACCGAACAAAAGACGAAACGCAGCCGCAACCGGCCGTACCTTCACGCCGTCAGGCGTTGCTCAAGATAGCCGCGCTAAGCGCCGGCGCCACCAGCGTGCTGACCGGCGGCGCCGGAGCCCTACTCACGAGCCAGGTAGCGCGCGCCGCAGAGCCGGGAAAAATCTTTCGCATCGGTTATCAGAAGTACGGCAATTTTGTCGTTCTGAAGGCGCGCGGAACGCTCGAAAAACGGCTCGCGGCGCAAGGCGTCACTGTGCAATGGCTCGAATTTCCAGCCGGACCGCAACTCCTGGAGGGGCTCAATGCAGGTGCGGTCGATGCCGGCACGGTAGGTGAAACGCCGCCGATCTTTGCACAGGCCGCGGGGGTGGACTTTGTGTATGTCGGCAACGAACCACCTGCGCCGCAAGGCGAAGCGATTGTCGTGCCGCACGACTCGGCTATCCGTAAGGTAGAAGATCTGCGCGGCAAGAAAGTGGCGTTGAACAAGGGCTCGAATGTCCACTACCTGTTGGTGGAAGCGCTGAAGAAAGCCGGGCTTTCGTATGCAGATATTCAGCCGGTCTACCTCGCTCCCGCCGACGCGCGCGCGGCGTTCGTGCAGGGCAGTATCGACGCTTGGGTCATCTGGGACCCGTATCTCGCGGCCGTCGAACGTCAGGCGAACGCACGGGTAATCGTGGACGGCACCGGGCTGGTGCGCAACACGCAGTACTACCTTGCAACACGTAAGTTCGCGACCGCTCAACCGCAGCTCGTGCATGCGTTGCTGGAGGAACTGGACCACGTCGATCAATGGGGCCGCGACAACGTGCCCGATGTCGCGAAGCTGCTGTCGCCGCTAGTCGGACTGGATCAGCCGACGCTTGAACGTGCGTTGAAACGGACCGCCTATGGCGTGCAGGCGATCACGCCGGAGACCCTCGCGTACCAGCAGCAGATTGCCGATACCTTCACGGACCTGAAGCTGATTCCGAAAAAGCTGGCGGTGACCGATGCGCGCTGGAGCGTCGCTTAGGCCGAACTCGTTTAGGCCAAACCTTGCGCTCCTGCATCGCTAGAGACGCATAAGCAGAATTGGCGAGAACCTTAGCTTAAATAAATCGTTCATGCCCCAAGTGCGCATCGCTAAGATGAATCATCTGAACGGGACGGGTGACTCGTTTCGCACGAACATGGGCCGCGTTTTTGTTCGTTGCGTCTGCGCTCGCTTTCCCACTCGACACTTGAACTTAGACCCAATATAGACCCGTAAGGCAGGAGCCCCCGATGAATGTTTTCTGGTTCATTCCGACCCACGGCGACAGCCGTTATCTCGGCACCACGCAAGGCGCGCGCGCCGCGGATTACGACTACTTCCGTCAAATCGCGGTGGCGGCCGATACGCTCGGCTACGAAGGCGTGCTGCTGCCAACGGGCCGTTCTTGCGAAGACGCATGGGTGGTTGCATCCAGCCTGATTCCCGCCACGAAGCGCCTCAAGTTTCTCGTCGCAATCCGTCCCGGCCTGACTTCACCCGCATTGTCCGCACGCATGGCGTCGACCTTCGATCGCCTCTCCGGCGGCCGCTTGCTGATCAACGTGGTGACGGGCGGCGACCCGGTCGAACTCGCCGGCGACGGCGTGTTCAATGACCACAACACGCGCTATGAAGTCACGGACGAATTCCTGCAAATCTGGCGCGGTCTGCTCGAGTCGTCGCATGAAGGCGGCACGATCGATTTCGACGGCAAGCACCTGAGCTCGAAGGGCGGCAAGGTGCTCTATCCGCCGGTGCAGAAGGCGCATCCGCCGCTGTGGTTCGGCGGCTCGTCGCCGGCTGCGCACGAGATCGCGGCTGATCATATCGATACCTATCTGACCTGGGGCGAACCGCCCGCCGAAGTTGAAAAGAAGCTCGCCGATATCCGTCGCCGAGCAGCCGATAAAGGCCGCAAAATCAAGTTCGGTATTCGCCTGCATGTGATCGTGCGCGAGACCGAACAAGAAGCATGGGCCGACGCGGACAAGCTCATCAGCAAGCTCGATGATGAAACCATTCAGCGCGCGCAGGCATCGTTTGCAAAGATGGATTCGGAAGGCCAGCGGCGCATGGCGGCGTTGCACGGCGGTCAGCGCGACAAGCTCGAGGTCTATCCGCATTTGTGGGCGGGTGTAGGTCTCGTGCGTGGCGGCGCGGGCACGGCGCTGGTGGGTAATCCGGAGCAGGTCGCGGGCTTGATGAAGGAGTACGCGGCGCTTGGCATTGACACCTTCATCCTGTCGGGTTATCCGCATCTCGAAGAGTCGTACCGGTTCGCCGAGCTCGTCTTTCCGCTGCTGCCACGTGAACAGAAAGAGCGCACATCGGGTCCGCTGTCGGGGCCGTTCGGTGAAATCGTCGGCACGTCGTACCTGCCGCGTGCATCGCAAAGTTGAACCCGGAGGTCCGATGAACGTGGTTCCGTTTTTTCGTCGCGCCGGCGTACAGGCTGCGCCCTGGCTCGTGCCCATCCTGATCCTGATCGCATGGGAACTGGCCGCGCGCACGGGCGGTTTGTCGTCGCGTGTGTTGCCCGAACCGCTTGCCGTTGTCAAAGCTGCGTGGGAGCTGATCCAGTCGGGCGACATGTGGGCGAACGTGAAGGTCAGCGCATGGCGCGCTCTGACGGGCTTCGCTATCGGCGGCAGCATTGGCTTCGTGCTTGGGCTGGGAACAGGGCTCTTCAAGCCGGCTGAGATCGCGCTCGACTCGACGGTGCAGATGATCCGCAACATTCCCGCGCTCGCGATGATTCCGCTGGTGATCCTGTGGTTCGGTATTGGCGAGGAAGCGAAGCTGTTCCTGGTCGCACTGGGCGTGTTTTTCCCCGTCTATACGAACACGTATCACGGTATTCGTTCCGTCGATGCCGACCTGATCGAGATGGCCCGCAGCTATGGACTCTCGGGCTTCGCGTTGTATCGCGACGTGATCCTGCCGGGGGCATTGCCTTCCATTCTGGTGGGCGTGCGGTTCGCGTTCGGGCTGATGTGGGTGATGCTGATCGTAGCCGAGACCATCTCGGCGCAATCGGGAATCGGCTATATGACGATGAACGCCCGCGAGTTCCTGCAGACCGATGTGGTGGTGGTCGGCATCCTGCTTTATGCGCTGCTCGGCAAGCTTGCCGACATGCTCGCCAAGTCGATCGAGCGCGCAACGCTACGCTGGCATCCTGCGTATCAGAAGGGAGCAAAAACGTGACATCAAGCTACGCATCGTATGCATCGGGCAACGCCGTGCTGGAAGGCAACGAACCGGAAGTTGCTGCGCGCGAACGCGCGCCGGCGGCAGTTGCACCTCGACCCCAATCCGCCGACATGGCCGTCGCGCTGCAAGGCGTCGACAAGCATTTCGGCGAACGCAAGGTGTTATCGAACTTTGATTTCGCCATTGAGCGCGGCAGTTTTGTATCAATAGTCGGACGCAGTGGCTGCGGCAAGTCCACGTTGCTGCGCCTGATCGCGGGCCTTGAAAAAGCGACCAGTGGCGTGGTCCAACGCAATGCGGCCGCAGGTGCAAGCGCCCTGGAGACACGGATCATGTTCCAGGATGCGCGCTTGCTGCCATGGAAAAGCGTGCTGCAAAACGTCATGCTTGGGCTGCCGCGTTCGTCTCGTGAAGACGCTCGCGCGACGCTGGCTGAAGTGGGCCTGAGCGAGCGCGAGGGCGATTGGCCCGCGCAATTGTCGGGCGGTCAGCGGCAACGGGTAGCGCTTGCACGCGCGCTCGTGCATCGCCCGGACCTGCTGTTGCTGGATGAACCGCTGGGCGCGCTTGATGCGTTGACGCGCATTGAAATGCACGCGCTGATTGAGCGTCTGTGGCGCGAGCATCGCTTCACTGCGCTGCTCGTTACGCACGATGTGCAGGAAGCGGTCGCGCTAGGCGAGCGGATTGTGTTGATCGAAACGGGGAAAATTTCCTTCGATGCCGCCATCACTTTGCAGCGCCCCCGTTTGCGTACGGCGGAAGGGTTCGCCGAGCTGGAGGAACAGGTGTTGTCGCGCGTTCTCAGGAACGGTGCACAGCCGGGGTAATCATGGTTTAGCGATTCGATTCACTCATTGCCGCTGTCGACCGGCCCCGGCACTATTCAATTTCTACGGAGCATCACCATGGGCATCACGGCAATCAATGTACGCAACCAGTTCAAAGGGCACATCAAGGAGATCATTCGCGGGTCGGTGGTGTCGGAAGTCGATGTGGAAACGCCTTACGGCATTGTCACGTCGGTGATCACCACGCGTTCGATCGATGAGTTGGAACTGAAGGTCGGGAGCGAAGTGATTGCGTTCGTGAAGTCGACTGAAGTGTCGATTGCACGTCTTTGAATCTGCCCTGAAGGGCGGCATTACGCGGTGACCGCCCCCAGACCTTCAAGCAATTCACCCCGCAGACCGGCGAGCAAGAGATCACGGCGATCGCGTGGCCGCTCGGCGCTCACCTCGATCTCACGTACGATCTTTCCCGCACCGGATTTACCCGACGGTGTCATCAGCAGCACGCGGTCCGAAAGATAAAGCGCTTCGTCCAGATCGTGCGTGACCAGAAGTGCTGCCGTGCCATGCGAGCGCACGAGCGATAACAACAGATCCTGCAAACGCATCCGCGTCATTGCATCGACCGCGCTGAAGGGCTCGTCAAGCAGCAGCAGGTCAGGCTCCGAAATCAGGCCCCTCGCGATTGCCACCCGCTGCGCCATGCCGCCGGACAACTGCTTGGGAAGGTAAGCGCGCGCCTCTGCAAGACCCACTTCAGCCAGCAACCCACCCACACGCGGATCGTGTCCACGACGCGGGCCGGCCGGAAACGCGACATTGTCCGCCACGCTCAGCCAGGGCAATAAACGCGGCTCCTGAAAGATCACGCCTATTCTGCTTGACGGTCCGTGTTGCGGTTTTCCATCGATCAGGATCTCGCCATTGAAGTCACGATCGAGACCCGCGAGTATCCGCAGCAGCGTGCTCTTGCCACAACCGCTTGGACCTACAAGACTTACTATCTCGCCACGCCGGATCGAGAGCGTCAGGCGTTCGAGTATGGTGCGCGTATCGTAGTGTTTGTCTGCTACGCGCAGGTCGAGAAGAGGAGCGCTCATCGGCTGTTTCCGGTGCTGGTATCGCGCCATGAAAGCACGCGGGTTTCGATCGCCTTGAGCACGCTGTCGCTTAGTTTTCCAAGCAATGCGAGTAGCAGGATCGCGCCGAATACGAGGTCCGGTCGTCCTGTCTCGCGGCCATCGCTTAGCAGATAGCCCAGGCCACGTGTGGCTGCGATCAGCTCGGCGGCGACCATGAACATCCATGCAAGGCTAAGACCGGTACGTAGGCCGGTGAAGATGTGTGGCAGCGATGCCGGCAGTAGAATGCGCGTAAATAGCGCCTGCTGACTTAGCCGATTTACCTCGCCCAGTTCGATCAGCTCGCGGTCCACGCCGCGAATGCCGGCGACCACGCTCAGGTGCACCGGAAAGAACGCGCCGATAGCAATCAGCGTAATCTTGGGCGCTTCATCAATACCCATCCACAGCAGAAGAACGGGTACCCATGCCAGCGATGGAATGGCTCTTAGCGCCTGAAAACTTGGATCGAGCAGCGCGTCTATTTTTCGGCTTAGCCCCATCGCCGCACCAAAAATGATAGCCACGAACCCGCCAATGGCGAAGCCGGCAAACACGCGCAAACTGCTCACGCCGATATGTCGCGCGAGCCGCTCACCACCGAGTTGCCAGAGTGTTTCGGCGATCGTGCTGGGTGCTGGAACCAGATGTTCGGGAACTACATGCGTTCTCACCAAAACTTCCATGAGCCCGAGAAACGCGAAGGGCAGCAGCAGCCCGGCAATGCGCCATGGTTGCAGCGGAGATCGTGCCGTTTTCCTCCCGGACGTTAGTTGTCCAGGCAGCGCGAGTGATTCATCGGAAGACATCACCTCGGCCCTTAGCGCGGGCCGATTCATTTGGCGTTAGCCGATGCTATGACGGGCTGCGCGAGCTTGACATCAATCAGCGCGTCGATCACCTGATTCAGATCGGTGCCCGGCTTGACGAGCTGTTCCTGCGTAAGAATAGGCGCGGCCGCCTTCAACGCATCGATTTGTTCAGCACCCAGTTGCGGGTGGCTGAAGTCATTGCGGCTCAGTTGCAGCTTTGCCACTGGCAACGACAACTTCGACTCCTCGGCAATGATCTTCGCGGTTTCGTCGGGATGCGCAGCAATCCATACGCGTGCCTGTTCGTACACTTTAAGTACGTGCGCGAGGGTCTCCGGATGTTCCTTGATGAAGTCCTCGCGGGCATTCAGGAACCCGTAGGTGTTGAATGCAACGTTACGATAAAGCAGCCGTGCGCCGTCATCGATCTGCGCTGCGGCCATGTGCGGATCAAGACCGGCCCACGCATCGACTTGCCCATTGGCGAGCGCTGTGCGCCCATCGGGATGTTGCAGGTTGACCAGTTCCACATCGTCGCGCGTCAGGCCGATCGTATGCAGCGCACGCAACGTAAAGAGGTAAGGGTCTGTGCCTTTGGTCGCGGCAATTTTCTTACCCTTAAGATCTGCCAGAGTCTTGATCGGCGAATCTTTGGCGACGACCAGCGCGGTCCATTCGGGCCGCGAGAAAATATAGACTGCGCGGATAGGATTGCCGTTAGCACGCCCGAGCAGGGCGGCAAGGCCGGCCGTCGAGCCAATATCGATCGCGCCGCTGTTCAGGTATTCGAGCGCTCGGTTGCTGCCGAGGCTCAGCACCCACTTGACCTGTGTGTGGTCAGGCGCAAGCTCTTTTTCCAGCCAGCCCTGGCGCTTGATGACCAGGCTTTCGGGCGAGTAGTACGCGTAGTCGAGCCTCACCTCGGCGGGCGGTGCGGCGTGCGCGGCGGCCGGCACCCATGCTGCCGCCAAGATGGCGAGCGAGGTAATGAAACGAGAGATTAGCGTGCCCGTGGCGAGTTTCATCGATTGATCCTGGTGGTCTGTGATGCAATTTTTTAGTGACCGGTCAATGTAATGAAAGCCGCCGCCGGGGCGAACCAATAAAAGCTCACAACCTAAGTACGTCAGGAGCTAATGGCTGGTTCGCCGCGCGGTGGGGTGTCTTGCTCAGTCCCGCTTAGAACGCTGGAATGATCGAGCCCTTGAACTGGGTATCGATGAAATTCTTTACGTCCGGCGACTCATACGCGGCGACCAGTTTCTTGACCCAGGGTGCGTTGCGATCCTGGGCGCGAACCGCGATCAGGTTGGCATAAGGACCCTTCAGGTCTTCAATGGCAATGGCGTCTTTCGTAGGCGACAGGCCGGCTTTCACGGCGTAGTCCGTATTGATCGATGCGGCAGCGAGATCATCCAGTGAACGCGGCAATTGCGCCGAGTCGAGTTCAACCAGCTTGATGCCTTTCGGGTTTTCGACCACGTCGAGTGGCGTTGCGTTCACGCCATCTTTGCCCACGCCGGCCTTCAACTTGATGATGCCGTTTTTCTGCAGCAGCAAGAGCGCGCGATTGCCGTTCGACGGATCGTTCTGGATACCGACTTTCGCCCCTTGCGGCAAGTCCTTTAACGACTTGAACTTCTTCGAGTAGAAGCCCATTGGCGCAACGTAGGTCAGGCCCACGTTGACGATCTTGTAGCCGCGTTGCTTGATCTGGCTGTCGAGGAAGGGCTGGTGCTGGAAGCCGTTCGCATCGAGGTCGCCGGCATCGAGGGCGGCATTGGGCTGGATGTAATCGTTGAATTCGATCACCTTGATCTTGAGGCCTTCGCGCGCGGCGACCTTGGACACTTCGGTCCAGATCTGCGCGTCGGGGCCGCTCATGGTGCCGATTTTCAGCGGGGCGTCTTCCGCATGGGCGACGCCGAAGACAGCGCCGAGTGCGGCGAAGGCGAGACTTGCAAGAATAGTTCTACGATGCATGTTGAAACTCTTTCTGGTTGGCAGGCGCGAATCCTCTCACGACCTGCGCGCTAACCTAACCATTCTGTTTTCATGTGTTTATGCCAATTTGAAAGCTTAGCTAAGATCCGGTGCATGCGTGACATGCACCGGTCAGCGATCGCACGATCCGCTTCATTCCTTCCAGAAAACCAGTGCCCGCAATTCGATGCTTCTGCGCGGTGCGGCGCCGTCCGGCGTGGTCGGATCTTCAAAGGCTGTGTGTGCGGTCAGACGTGCAGTGCCGTCGTCGCGGGAGTCGTAGATCTTGAGCAGCAGCGCTTCATCGGGCCTTAGCTTCGGGAAGTAATACCAGCGATGCGCCGGGTTATGCGTGAAAGAAAACGTCTCGCCAACTTTATCCTTGTACACAAGATCGCTTGGTACCAGATCGTTTGCCGCAATCGAGCGTGCGTCGCAGAGTGCAAGGGGTAGCTGCTCCACGACGTCGAGCGGCCGCCATAGATTGATGATCGCATAGCGATGCTTGAGGCGTTGCGCGGCTTCATCGGCAGGCAGGTGATCTCGCACGCGACGCGGCCCGGAGACGAACGTCTGGTCGTTGTGCACACGCCTCACGGGTTCACGCAACGACGAGGTTGTACGCGAGCCGTTCAAGCTGTCGCGCAGGGTGTGATCGAATACCACAACCTTCTCCGCGCCGGTCGCCTTGAGCAGGACCTGTGCGGATTCGTCGTAGTAGAGGGAGCGGATCGCGGCATCGTCGCTGAAGTCGCTCAGCGCGCTTGTATGTTCGATGCGTTCGAAGCCGCTTTTATCCAGCGACAACTCTCCCGCGGCGGCAAGCGGACGCGCGTCGCGGATGGTCACGCGGCGGGGTTCGAGTGCGCCGGAGGTCCAGGGAACGCCGGGCGGCGGCTCGAACGTGTAGCTCACCGGCCGGCCTTCGCCAGCACGCAGATAGTTCAGTTCAGCTTCTACCGCCTGCAACGTTTCAGCCTGCGGACGTTCTTCGAATACGGTGCTCATGGTCATTCCTCGGCCTGGGGTTAGGCTTTCAAAGTCAGGCTTTCGAAGCTATACCCGCATGACCCGAAGCTGAACGAATAAAATTCCATAAGGTTATTCGGTAGGCGTAGCGATAACCCTACTTGCTCGCGAAGTATTCAGGCAGACGGAAGCCGTCGTAGAAGTGATTGCTCAGGATGACCTGCTGAAAAGCGGGCGATTGATAAGCACCGACAATGTCCTGCGTACTACGCGATCCCTTGTTCGCAGCCCTGACCACAACCTGGTTGATATAGGGCGGCGTCATTTGTTCGAGGGCGAGCGCGTCGGTGAGTTTGTAGCCGCTGAAGATCGCGAAGTTGCCCTGGATGGCGGCGAAATCGACGTGCGGCTCGACACCGGCCTTGAATTCATCGGCATAAGGTCCGGGCACGAAGCCGATGCGCAGTTCGTTTGCACCGGCGGCCCGGGCGCTGAATGGAGCGAGCGCAGCGCACAGCGCCAACGCAAGGAGGAAGGGGTGTTCCGACATGAGGGGATAAATGGAAGAAGTAAATGACTGCAGGCGCGCCAGCAAGGAACGCATGACAGTGAAACCAAAGCGAACCGCGCGCAACGTCTTAACGCGCGGCTCGTTGTTCAGAACGTTTCCTTGAACGGACGCAAATCAAGTTCCTGTGTCCATGCGCTTCTATGCTGACGATGCAACTGCCAATAACTTTCTGCTATGGCGCTTGCTTGCAGCAAGCCATCGTCGCCGGCAAGCTGCACGCGCTGCGGTGCGGATTGCCGCAAACGCTCGCCGTCGATACCGCCATCAATCACGATATGCGCGACATGTATGCCTTCGGACCCGAATTCACGGGCGAGTGTCTGGCTTAGTGAACGCAGCGCCGCCTTTGATGCAGCAAAAGCGGCGAAAGGTGGTTTGCCACGTAACGCAGCCGTGGCGCCTGTGAACAGCAGCGTGCCGCGCCCCGTTGAACTGGTGGCATTCAAGCCGTTGTTCAGGATCCGGCGTAGCGCTGCCTGAGCAAACAGGAAACCGCCGAGCACGCCGGTGCGCCAGGCCTGCTCGAAGTTCTCTGCAGTCAGTTCAAGCGTGGGCGCACGGCTTGCACCGCCCGCGTTGAAGATGGCCGCCGATAGCGGACCGAGTTCACGCACGCGGTTGGCCAGCTCGCCGACGGTTGCTTCATTCGAGATATCGCCGGGTAAGGCGTGGGCCAGGCCGCCCGCGGCGCGAATCTCCGCAGCGATGCTTTCCACACGTTCGGCCGTGCGCCCCGTCAGGGCGACCGTGAAGCCGCCCTCCGAGAAGCGCCGGGCGACTGCTGCGCCGAGTCCCGCGCTGGCGCCGACCCCGGCGATCCACGCAACCGGTGGTTGTTCATGCGGGAGACTGGAAGGTGACTGGATAGTTGAGTTCATGGCGGTGACGTTAGACCGGCTCCTGGCGATTGGGAAGGAAGAAAACGCGATAACGTTATTCGACGCTGCGAGACTGATTCTAGTCCTGAGCGATCTTTTGCGTCCGGCGTGGTTTGCATATGCGGATCGATTGGTTGAGGCCGCTGCGGGGCGGTCGTAATGTGCATATCGAAACGTCGAGGTCCGTTTTTTCATGCCTGATCTTCGACCTCAGAGACCCGAACCTCCCCCCTATCAAACTGGCGATTCCCCTTTCAGGAGACACGCAATGAACGCAGCCGTCGCAACCAATACCGAGTCCGTCCAGGTCACGCCGCTGTCGGCATTCATAGGAGCCGAAATCAGGGGTGTCGATCTATCGCAGCCACTCGACACCCATCAGGTCGCGCAGATTCGCGCGGCGTTGTTGAAGTGGCGCGTGATCTTCTTTCGCGAGCAGTTCCTCACGCATGCGCAGCACGTAGCGTTCTCTGCGCAGTTCGGCGAGCTCACGTTGGGGCATCCAGTGTTCGGGCACGTTGAAGGGCACCCCGAGATCTATTCCATTTCCAAGTACCGCAAGGCAACGCGTTTCGAAGGGCAGGCGCTGTTGCGCCCGTGGACCGGCTGGCATACCGATGTAACCGCCGCGGTTAACCCGCCCTTTGCATCAATCCTGCGTGGCGTGACCATCCCGCCTTATGGCGGCGACACGCAATGGACAAGCCTCGTTGCCGCATATGAAAAGCTCTCCGCGCCCCTGCGTGATTTTGTCGATGGCTTGCGCGGCGTGCATAAATTCACAGCGCCCGCCGGAGCCAACGCTACTAGCGCATTTGAGCAGGCCGTGCAGCAACGCGCGCTGGTCACTGAACATCCGCTGGTGCGCGTGCACCCTGAAACCGGCGAGCGGGCGCTATATGTCAGCCCGAGTTTTCTGAAGCATATTGTGGGCGTGACGCCGCGTGAAAGTCAGGCGATCCTCGAACTGTTGTGGGAACACGTGACGCGTCCGGAGTTCACGGTGCGCTTCAAATGGGAACCGGGCAGCATCGCGTTCTGGGACAACCGGTCGACGGCGCACCTCGCGCCATCGGATATCTTCGAACTGGAATTCGACCGGCAACTGTATCGGACAACGCTGGTGGGCGACGTGCCGGTGGGGCCGGACGGACGCGCTTCGGTCGCGCTGGAAGGGTCGCCGGTCAATGCGGCAGCGGCCGTGGCGTTGAACTGAGACTGGTTGATGAAATACCGCCCTCCGTGAACGGGGGGCGGAAAAGACGTCAGGCGCGCGGCAACCGCCGATTATCGATCCACATGCGAGCCCAGCGCGCGGCATAGGCAATGGCTAGATCGGATTCGAAGAAGTAGTCGAGGGCGTCGAATACATAAGCGCGCTTTTGCAGCGACGCTTCATCCTGGATCACGAGATTGGCGGCGAACAATCCGCTGGGCAGCGCTTGTGCCGCGGGAGCGACTTCATAACCCTTGTAATGCATGCTTGTTTTACCTCCGGTACGCAATGCAGTGGAATGCATGTCCCCAGATTAACCAGCCTCGCAGAACAAGTGAAACAAGCATTTGGCGAAAGCAAACCCATCGTTGCCAGGGATTAGAAAGAAGAAAATGTTGCGAAGCATGTGCTCGTGAGGGAGCGCTTCTGATCAGGCAGCCACGTCTTGCGGCACGCTGAAGTCCGCCAGTATTTCATCGCGCAAACGCACGAACGCGGCATCGCTACGATTGCGTGGCCGTTGCAGGTCCACCGTCACCACCTTGCCAATCCGTCCCGGCCGCGCCTGCATGACCACCACGCGGTCCGCGAGGAACACGGCTTCATCAACGTCGTGGGTGACCAGGATCATCGTGATCCGCTCGTGCTCCCAAATACGTCGTAGCTCGTTTTGCAGACGGCTGCGCGTGAGCGCGTCGAGTGCGCCGAACGGTTCGTCGAGCAGCAGCAACTTTGGCCGGTTCACAAGTCCGCGGGCAATAGCCACGCGTTGTGCCATGCCGCCCGAAAGCTGATGCGGATGATGCTTTTCATAGCCCTTTAACCCGACCAGCGCGATATGCTCGGCAACCGCACGTCGGTTCTCTTCCTTGCTGCGCCCTGAGTTTTTTAGCGCCACCGCAATGTTCTGCTCCACGTTGAGCCACGGAAACAGCCGGTGATCCT
>NZ_JAQGMM010000063.1 GCF_028292365.1 Caballeronia sp. | reverse complement strand
CCGGCACCGATGCGACCTCTGCGTCGTCGCGCTGCCAGCCACCACCCAGGTTTTTGACGAGCTGCACGTTACTCTCGGCGAGCAGCGCCTGCGTGTCGCGCAGATTCTGCTCCGCCTCGAGCAATGTCAGCCGTTGCGTCAGCAAGCTCTGCTGACTAACCGCGCCGGCATTGAACTGCGCCTGTTCGCTCGCGAACAGCCGGCTGTTGCTGTCGTACACCTTCGCGAACGCGCTGGCCTGCTCCCGCAGATGGTTCATCGACGACAGGCTGTCCTCCACGCTCTGGAAAGCCGTCAGGACCGTATTCCGGTAGTTCGCGACGTCTTCGTCGTAGGTCGCCCGCGCTCCGCGCACCGCAGCCGTGCGTGCACCGCCGTCGAAAATCGTTTCCGCGAGTTGGGGGCCAAGCGTCCAGAAGCGGCTCGGCACGGTGAACAGATGCGCCAACGTGTTGTGTGCGAAACCACCTTCGGCCGAGAGCGTCAGCGACGGATAGAACGCAGCTTCAGCGAGGCCGATGCCCGCGTTGGCCGCCGCAGCCGTGCGCTCGGCACTGACCACGTCATAGCGCCGCTCGAGCAATTGGGAAGGCAGCGCCGGCGGCACGGCAGGTGTAAGGAAGGGATAGTCAGGATCGGGAGCGATGGTGAATGTCTCCGGCGGCACGCCGGTCAGCACGGCAATCGCGTGCTCGTCCTGCTCGCGGGTTGTTTCGGTCGCCTGCAGGTCGGCGATGATCGTCTCGAGATTCTCCTGCGCGATCAGCACGTCGTCGTTCGACGCGAAGCCCTCTTTGAACCCGGTTTGCACCATCGACAGAATCTGGCTGTCGATGTCCTGCTGTTCCTTCAGCGCGTGCGTGTCGAAATCGGCCTGGCGCAATTGGAAGTAGTCAGTCACGACACTGGCCGTGATCGAGATGCGTTCACCGGCAAGCTGCGCATCCGATGACTGGGCGTTCGCTTTCGCCTGCTCGATCTCGCGCCGTATCTGTCCCCACAGATCCAGTTCCCAACTGACGCTCCCGCTAGCAAGCACGCTGTTGCCCGCCGCGGCAGTCGAACCGGAACTCGCCGCGAGTCCTCCGATGTTGCCGCCAGAACGTGCACCGGATACGCCGGCCGTTACGACCGGAAACAGGCCGGCCCGTTGCGACTCAACGGTCGCGAGCGCGACACGGTAGGCGGCTTCCGCCGACGCAATCGACTGGTTGGCCTTCAAGGACTGCTCGACCAGGCCATTGAGCTTGTCGTCGCCGTACATGCGCCACCACGTGCTCGAAATCGCGGCCTGCGGATTCGCCTCGGCGCGATGCCAGTCGACGCCTTCCTTGAATCCTTCCGGCACCTGGACCTCGGGCTTGCGATAGTCCGGGCCGACCATGCACGCAGCGAGGGATGTGGCGAAGATAAGCGCGACGCCGCCCTTCACCACACGCCTCAATCGAAAGCGTGCAGTACTTACATAAGCGACATCCGAGGTCCGACAATCACCTTTCAAGTGAAGCCTCCTGTGTCGATCAGAGTTAGCGCTTACCTGGGTTCCATCTGTGGTCCCTTAGCGCTTGCTCCGGTCTCATGCAGACTCGTTCTGCATACCGGATAAGCAGTCCGACAACGAGATGGATCGTATTCTAGCGAGCCGTAGCAGAACTTGCAGATCTGAGCGGCCAAGAGACATGGATGACAATCGATATTGCGTTCTAGCTAATTGTTTTTGGCAATCTGGAGTGCCGGCCAGATCTGCCCGACACTCGAAAGTCGTTGGCGATTTAGTTGGCAATACATCCAGTAATTCAATGGATAAGCTTGTGCCTCGCGCTAACGATGCATGCTTGGTCAGACGTGAAATATTTGGAAAAATACGGTGGAAATTGTTAATTCGATGCAGTCCATCGAATAAGCCGGGCACTTGCCGGCCTTGAGGATCACATTGAGAAGCGCTTGCTCCAGCGCTATTCGAACCGTAAGTTTCTACTGCTTACGGTCGTCGGACATTTCGTCAGGCAAACGAAAACTCAGGTCGTGTCGTCAATTCGATTCAATTGTCGTACCTTTGTGATAGCTGATCGATACCGGGCGTCTCACCTGATATGACCAGCATCTGCGCGTCTGCGTGCCCGATCCACTATCGCGGCAACGGTAGCCTGAGCTTGCGTGCGCCGCGTAGCCCGGACAGTGCGGACTATTCTCCCCTGGCTATCGGGATGAAGCGCCCAGTAAAGCGCTGCGATCCAGCACACCACCGTCCAGCCCAACAACGCGTTCAGCAGCGCCAACAATAAGACGTTGCGTCGCCCCTTGCGGTCGGCCAGGATGGCTGGCAGGAAATACACGACGACTGCGGCCGTAACCGCAACACCCTCTAACAGATAGCGAAGCATGTTCACCTCCAACCGGACGCATGACGTCAAGAAATCGCCACCGGTCCAAAAAGATAAACTTGATACTACGATCACTGATGTTTAACTTAAAGAGTTGTTCCGCGAATACATTATTCGCCCGAAAGCAAGAATCCCTGGTTCCAGCCGCGGCAGAACCTGACAAAACATGACGGCCTGCTTTAAGGCGCAGTTAAGAAATGTCGAGCGATCTTATCGCGGCCGCCGTATAGGCTGGCAAGCATCGTAAGGATGCCTATATGGCATTCGCGGGCCACCTTCGAGACATCTCACGTGGCCACCATTGCATTCTCTCCCCAATTTTCCGGGCTGCCGACAGTCACCTGCCGGTACTTAGCGGCGTCCAATGTCCTCAAGAAAGCCCGATACCTTGCCCAACCCCTCATGAAGGACGTCGAGCGGGTTGGCGAAACCAATCCGGATGTATCCTTCCATGTCGAACGCGCTGCCCGGTGTGAACATCACTCCGGTCGCCCCGATCAGAGCGGTACAAAAGTCGGTCGACGACATGTCGACATCAAACTTGACCAGACACACCGTCGCGGCCTTGGGCTTCACATAAGACGCCAGCGGTTCTTTACCAATCCAGTCGTCGAGCACTGCAAGATTCGTCCGCGTAATGGCATGGTTACGCGCAAGAATCTTGTCCTTGGCCTCAAGCGCAATGGATGCAAGATAATCGTCGATCATCCCCACGCTGATCGTGTTGTAGTCACGATGAATACACACCGCGCGAATCAGGTCGACCGGTCCGGCAATCCATCCCAGCCGCAACCCGGCCAGCGACCACGTCTTCGACATGCTCCCGGTACTGATACCCCGCTCATAAAGATCAGCGACAGAGGCGGTGAACCCTGAGCCTTCCTGGTCCGTGCCCCGATAAACCTCATCGCACAAGAGGTATGCGCCGCACGATTGCGCGATGGCCACCACCTCCTTGAGAAAGGCTTCATCCATTAGCGAGCCCGTCGGGTTGTTCGGATTATTAATGGCGATGAGCCTGGTCTTCTGGTTTGCCAGCTTGCGAAGCTCGTCGAGATCCGGCAGGAAACCGTTCTCTTCGCGCAGCGTCATGGTCTGCACGTCGGCGCCATAACTTTCGGGAATCGAGTAATGCTGCTGGTAGGTCGGCAACACCACGATCACCCGGTCACCGGGTTCGATCAGCGTTTCGTACACCAGCGCATTGCCGCCAATGGCGCCGTGCGTCACGACAATATTCTTCGGCGTCTGCCGCTCGTATAAAGCCGCAATATTGGCCCGCAGCCGGTCCGATCCCTCGATCGCTCCATAGGTCAATTTCATCGGCAGAAGCTCGTCGAGCAGACTATCCCGCTTACCGGTCAGATCGAGTAATTGCGCAACCGTCAACGATTCGACGCAGGTTTCAGCAAGGTTATAGCGCGCCTCATCCTCGTACCGGTCCATCCAGCGTTCGACAAGAAAGTCCTTGATCTTCATTGCAATCTCCGTGGATCAGCTACCCATAACGATAGCCGAAATGATGGGCGAAAAAACACAACCGGACGAGGTCATCTCTACTGAACCGGTCGACATCGACGCAGTTAACTTTCTGTTTAACCGTTTTTGTTTGACCGATTATATTTTACAGTCTATCTTAGACTAACAAGTACATTTCAGTAAACGACATGACAGTATCGACTGAACATTCCGAGTTGCCCGCTCTCTCGCCGGGCGCCTCGCATCGCCTGTTGAAACATACCTTCGAGGGCGCTGCGTCGGGTGGTTCCGTTGCGTCGGTCGGGTCGCACCTCAGTGCTTATATACAAGCGGGTTTGCATGCGGATGAGTTGCCCGGACTGCTGGTGATCCAGCATCTGCTCGACGCACTGGTCCAGCTGGATAACGCGGGCCGCATTCGCGGACGGATCGTCGTGCGGCCGTTCGCCAACCCTGTTGGTTTGGGTCAGCGCGTGTTCGGCGCGCATGCAGGACGCTTCAATCTCGACAACGGCGAAAACTTCAACCGCCGTTTTCCCGATCTCACCAGCCGGGTGGAAACAGCGCTGGCTACTCGCGATATCGGCCATAACGACGTCAAGGGCGCGAAGGCTCTGTTCGCCGATGTGGCTGCAGAACTAACGCCGCTCGACACCGTCGCCGCCATGAAGGCAGCGCTCCTGATTGAAGCGCTGCAGCACGACATCGTGCTCGACCTGCATTGCGATACGGACGGCATCCTGCATCTGTACAGCAGTCGCAGCCAGCGCGCGCAAGCTGTCGCACTGGCTCGCTGCATGCAGATCAAGGCGGTGTTTCTTGAGGACCGCGCGGGCGGAACGCCGTTCGACGAAGCCATTGCTCAATGTTGGTCGGTGCTTCAACAAGCGGGGGTGGTCGATGATGAACACGCCGCGTTTTGCACGTCGATCGAACTTCGCGGGCAGGCTGATGTGTCGGACGATTTTGCGCATGCCGATGCCCAGGGCATCTTGCAATACCTCGCTTTGCGCGGCCTCGTGGATCTCGATACGAACAACGACGACCATGCTCACCCGCTCGCTGAGCACGAGGTCATGGTGTGCCCGCTCGAAGGTGTATCGCATGTGCCGGCGCCCGTCGGCGGTCTCGTCTCCTATAAGAAGCGTCCCGGCGATACGGTCAAAACCGGTGAGCTCATCGCCGAGATTATTCCGCTGCATGGCGTAATCGGCGCCGCGCGTCATCCGGTCGTGAGCGATGTCGATGGCCTGCTGATCGTGCAGCAATACATGAAGCTCGTGCGGCCCGGCCAACGCGTTGCCCTGCTCGCGGGCGAAAAACCGCTGCCTCATCGCAAGACCGGTCAACTGCTCAACGACTTTTAGCTGCATCCAGGCGCAAGGATCAAGCACCTTGCGCTGGCCACGTTTTTCCTGGACCTTTTCATTCTTTAAAAACGCGGAAGTGAGGATAGTCATGAGGCAAAATGCGTTAAGTGCCATGCTCGCGGTTGCGCTCTGCGCGGCGGCGTCCATGTCGGTATCGGTGCAGGTCCAGGCGAAGGAGATTTCGACCATCCGCTTCGGTGTGGAAGCGTCTTACCCGCCGTTCGAATCGAAGGCGGCGGACGGCCGGTTGCAAGGCTTCGACATCGATCTCGGGAACGCCCTTTGCGCGCAGTTGAAAGCGAAATGCGTGTGGGTTGAGAATGCATTCGATGGCCTGATACCGGCGTTGCAAGCACGCAAGTTCGACGCGATAGACTCCGCGATGAACATCAACGCAAAGCGCAGCGAGCAGATCGATTTCACCCACCCGCTGTACCGGACGCCGGCACAACTGGTGGCACGCACGGGCAGCACCTTGCAACCCACGGCGGCGTCGCTGGCATCGCATAAGGTGGGCGTTCTGCAGGGATCGATCCAGGAGCAATATGCGAAGGAAGCGTGGGCCGCGAAGGGCGTGGATGTAGTCAGTTATCAAACCCAGGATCTGGTTTATACCGACTTGGCCGCGGGACGCCTGGACGCGACCTTCGTTGATGCGACCGCCGCGAGTCTTGGCTTCCTGAACCAGCCTGCGGGTAAAGGTTTTGCTTTTGCGGGGCCGGCGGTCAAGGATGCGAAAGTCATTGGCACAGGGGTGGGTATCGGCGTGCGCAAGGGTGACAAGGAACTGGCCGACGCGCTCAACGGCGCGTTCGTGGAGTTGAAGCGCAACGGCACTTACCAGAAGCTGTTAAAGAAATATTTTACGGTCGATCTGGCGGTCGACTAAGCCGCACGTGCGGAACATCGCACGACTGTTCCGCACGAATCAACATCGAATAATGACTAAAGCACGTAATTTGAAAGTAGCTTCCGGACAAGCCGCCGAGGTCGTAGTGAGTCCGTCGTCAAAGGCGACGTCCAAGCCGCCATCCAAGCGGGCGATCAAGCGCAGCGGACCACAACCGTCAGCCGAGTTGCTCGCTCGCTACAGTGCAATCGCCGACGGCATCGTCTTATTGTTTCCCCCGTACACGGAAGTCGTTATCCACGACCTCAACACGCAAACCGTGGTGCATGTGGCCAACAACCAGTCCAAACGCGAACTGGGCGACGAGTCATCGCTCGACGACATCGAGTTCGATCCAGATGAAAGCGTGATTGGCCCGTATGAAAAACTGGGCTGGGACGGCCGCAAGATTCGCTCGGTCAGTATTGTCGTGCGCAGTGACGAAGGTCAGGCAATTGGCGTCATGTGCATCAATTTTCATATTGCGGCGCTGGAGCAGGCAAGGCAGGCGCTTGACCTGCTCCTCTCGAGTACCCCGCTCCAGCCGCAGCCCGAGAAGCTGTTCCAGGACGACTGGCAGGAGCGTGTGAACATCTTTCTTAACCACTGGCTGCAGGAACGCAAGCTGGCGTTGTCCATGCTGACGCGCGAGCATAAGCGGGCGCTCATAGAAGCATTGCATGAGGAAGGCGCGTTCAAAGGCAAGAGCGCGGCTAACTACGTGGCGAAGGTGCTGTCGATCGGCCGCGCCACGGTCTTCAATTACCTGAAGGAACTGAGGGGCAACGAGTGATGAATGATCTGTTTCAGCACATAGAGGAAGCGCATCGCGCTATTCGACCGCAGGTTAGCGTGACGCCGCTTACGTTCAGTCCGATGTTGTCGAAGGCCACCGGATGCAACGTGTACCTTAAATGCGAGCATCTGCAGCATACCGGCTCGTTCAAGTTTCGCGGCGCAACCAACAAGCTGCGCCTGCTCGATGCAGATGCGCGCCGCAACGGCGTGCTCACGGTATCGAGCGGCAATCACGGTCAGGGCGTGGCGCTCGCGGGCAAGCTTGCGGGTGTGCCCGTCACGGTCTATGCGTCGACATCCGCAGCGGCGATCAAGCTCGACGCCATTCGAGCACTGGGCGCCGAGGTCATCACGCTAAACGATACAACGCTGGCCGTTGAGCTGGAAGCCGCCCGGCAGGCAAAGCTCAAGGGCATGGCGTTCGTGTCGCCGTACAACGATCTCGATGTCATAGCCGGTCAGGGCACGATTGGCATGGAACTGCATGAGCAAGCAACCGATCTTGCTGCCGTGTTCGCTTCTGTGGGCGGCGGCGGGTTGATCTCCGGCATCGGCACAGCGGTCAAGACGCTGAGTCCGAAAACCGACGTGATCGGCTGCTGGCCCGCGAATTCGACCGCTTTGTATAGCTCGTTCAAAGCAGGCAAGATCATAGACGTTGAGGAAAGCGAAACGATTTCAGACGGAACTGCCGGTGGTGTCGAACCCGACTCCGTTACCTTTGATATTGGCCGGGAAGTCATTACCGGCACGTCGCTGGTAACGGAAGAAGAAATCAAGGCGGCCATGAAACTGCTTGCGCAAACCGACCGCTGGATGGTGGAAGGCGCGGCCGGTGTCGCGCTGGCGTCAATGCTGCAGCTTAGTGCCCAGTATCAGGGCCGTGCGGTGGCCGTGGTGCTTTGCGGGCGCAACATCATGCTCAATAAATTCATCGAGGCTGTTAAGTGAAAATCTGGACGAAAGACGAGATCATCGCGCGCTTTAATATGGAACGCGCGGTGCGGATGATCGAGGAAGGTTTTGTGGCCTACTCCCGCAAGACCGTCCAGGTGCCGCCGGTTCAAAACTTCCAGTTCGATTCGGCCAACGGCGATTGCTGTGTCAAGTCTGCTTACGTCGATGGGGCAGCGGCTTTCGCGGTCAAGGTGTCCACCGGCTTCTACGATAACCCCAAGCAAGGCTTGCCGAGCAACAACGGACTGATCGTGCTCTTTTCCGCCACGACAGGCGAACCGGTCGCGCTGTTGCAGGATGAAGGCTGGCTCACCTGCGTACGTACCGCGCTCGCTGGACAATTGGCCGCACGATTGCTCGCGCCGCGAGAGGTGCATGGAATCGGCATTATCGGCAGTGGCGAGCAAGCGCGATTGCAGCTTGAATATTTGCAACCGGTGACCGGCTGCCGGGACGTATTTGTTTGGGGGCCGACGGCCAAAAACCGCGGACTGTTCGCGGAGGAGATGTCAGCACGCGGCTTCAACGTGCGGGCGATGGACTCTGCTGAAGCCGTTGCCGCGAACGCCAACCTGATAGTGACCACGACGCCATCGCGCGCCCCGCTGCTGCGCTCGGACTGGATCCGCAACGGCACGCATATCACAGCGGTCGGCGCGGACGGCGCGGGCAAGCAGGAACTTGATCCGGCAATCGTCGCCCGGGCCGGGGTGATCGTGGTGGACTCCATCGATCAATGCAGCAAATACGGTGAGATCTCGCATGCGTTAGCCGCCGGGCTGATTCAACCGGAGCAGTTGCTTGAACTCGGCGCATTGCTGGACGCCGGCCAGCGCGCTCGCGACGATACCGACCCTGCCCAGATCACGGTGGCCGACCTCACCGGCGTGGCGGTACAGGACGTACAGATTGCGGCTAGCGTGGGCGCCTGAACGGTTTGACTTCTCGCAATCTCAGCGTGGCTGCGGCGCTTGCCGCGATCAACCCGCCGCGCTGAAACTCATACCGTAGTACGGCTGCGATAAGGTCTTCGCTGCGCGTATGAGGTCTTCGAGCATGGCCGCGCGCTTGTTCGGATCGGTGTCGCGGCTGGTCATGAAACACAGCGCCGCAACGGCTTGTCCGTTCTTGTCGCGCACGGGCGCGGCCATGCAATATCGAAAGGTGTGGGACAGGCCTTCCGTGCAGAAATATCCTTGTTGCGCGGCGCGCTCGACATCGCCCAGGAATTCGGGCACTGCGATCCGCTTGCCGTTGTCGAGCACGAAGTCTTCTTGCGGAATCAATGCGCGAATCTCGTCCGCGCTCAGGTGACCTAACAGCAAGCGGCCGGACGCGGTCCACGGAATGGGGACCTTCACGCCTATATCCGAACTGATGTTGAACGGACGCGAGCTGTTTTCCGACAGTACGACGGTGTACTTGTTACCCTCAAGCATGCAGAGTTGCGCTGTCTCGTCGTGACTCCGGACAAGGCCGAGGATGGCCTGGTGTGCGCGGCTGATCAGGTCGTTGTGCACCGCATAGTCGGACCCGTAGTAGTGCATCTCGCGGCCGAAGAATACGCTGCCGTCCGTGCCCGCTTCGAGCCAACCGGCCTCGGTCAAAATCGTCACGAGTTCGTAGATGCTGGAACGCGGCGCGCCCGTTGCTTCAATCAGTTCGCGCATGGTCATGGGACGCCGCACGCCATGCAATTGCTTGAGGATGGAGACGACCCGGTCAACTCCCCTCGCCCTCGAAGATTCCTGTACAGACATGACTCGAACTCCGTCGGCAATATTATTCGCTTGCTGGATCTTTGACTGACGCGAGTTTAGCGCGTGGACGCTTGCACACGGCGGCTGCAAACCAGTCGAACTCAATGGTCGAGTACCCGATGCAGAAACTGTTGCGTGCGCTCGTTCTGCGGATTCACGAAGATCTGCTCAGGTGCTCCCTGCTCGGCAATCACGCCTTTGTCCATGAACACCACGCGATCCGCCGTCTTGCGCGCGAAACCCATCTCATGCGTGACGACCACCATGGTCATGCCATCGCGTGCAAGGCCCCGCATGACCTCGGTAACCTCGCCGACGAGTTCCGGATCGAGCGCGGAGGTGGCTTCATCGAAGAACATGATGCCCGGCTCCACGGCCAGCGCGCGTGCAATGGCAACGCGCTGCTGCTGGCCGCCCGACAACTGGCTTGGATAATGATCCGCACGATCGGCAAGACCGACGCGGTCCAGTGCCTCCATCGCGCGCTTGCGGGCGTCCGCCGGATTCATCTTGCGTGCCTTGATCAAGGCCAGCGAAACATTACCCAACGCGTTCTTGTGCGGGAACAAATTGAACTGCTGGAACACCATGCCTACATGACCCCGAATTTCGCGTGCACGGCGCGCGTCGTGGAGCGGCACTTCGTTGACCCAGACCTCGCCGGCGTCAGCGGTTTCAAGACCGCTCATGATTCGCAACACAGTGCTCTTGCCTGAGCCGGAGGCGCCTATCAGGACGAGTACTTCGCCCTGACGCACCTCGAGGTTGATCTGCTTGAGCACCTGGGTCGTACCGAACGACTTGGTGACGCCGCTTAAGTTAATGATGGGCTTGATGATGGACTCGGACGCGATGGCGGTGTTCATGACAACAGGCTCCTTCTTCGATCATGGCGGCGCACCCACCGCGACAGGGGAAAGCACACAATGAAATACAGCACGGCAACCAGGCCATAGATCTCCACCGGCTTGCCGATCCGGTCGACAATCGCCTGGCCCTGATGCATCAACTCCGACATGCCGATCATGCTGACAATCGACGTATCCTTGATGAGGGACAAGTACTGGCCGATCAACGGCGGCAGCACGATCTTTCCGGTCTGCGGCAGGATCACCGAGAAGAACGCCTGCGTCTTGCTCAGTCCGAGGATCTGCGAGACTTCCCACTGGCCCTTCTGGACAGATTCAATTCCCGAGCGGAAAACCTCTGCAATATAGGCGCCTTGATACACGCTGAGCCCAATCACGCCGGCGGCGAATACGTCGATGGCGTAACCGAAGTACGAGACGCCGAAATAGATGAACATCAGCGTGATCAGGACGGGCGTGCCGCGAAAGAGCTCGGTATAGAGCCGGGCAAGGCGAGGCGTACCCCAGGGTCCGAAGGTCCGCAAAACGGCCGCCAGCAGCCCCACAAGCGTACCGCCCACAATTGCCGCTACGGAAAGAATCAGCGTGGTGAGCAGGCCCTGCAACAGGATGGGAAGGCTCGATATCAACAGATCGCTTGTCATGGTCACTCTCCGGTTCCAGGGCTGACACGACGCCTCATGAACAATGGCCTGCGCGCGCGTTTTGCCAGCACAAGTGGCGGATGAAACAGCCGCGCCCCGATCATCCCGGCGGCCCACGACAAAAAGTTGCTCAGCACCAGATATGCAATCAACGTAATCGTGAACGTCTGGATGTACAGCAACGTTCGCGAGTTGATCACGGTCGCCATGCCGGTCAGCTCCGGCAACGCGATAGCCGACAGCAGCGAGGTCCCGAGCAGAAGCTGGATCAGGTTGTTCACGATCGCGGGATAAACGGCGCGCGCAGCCTGCGGCATGACCACCTCAATGAAGATCTGCGAACGCTCCAGCCCGAGAATGGAAGCCGCTTCCAGCTGGCCCCGCGGCACGGACTGGATACCCGCCCTGAACACTTCGGCAAGGTACGCACCCACGTTCACGCCGAGCGCGATCACACCGGCCGTATAGGCATCGAGCGTGATGCCCATTGACGGCAAGCCGAAGAAAACAATGAAAATCTGCAGCAGCACCGGCGTGTTGCGGATCACCTCGATATAACAACTCGAGATCGCGCGCAGCACCGCGACGCGCGACGTGCTGGCCAGTGCAGCCAGCAGGCCGAGCAGCATTGCGACGACGAAGGCCAGCAACGTGACCTGAAGCGTCAGCCACGCCGCCCGGACAAAGTCGTTCAGATAGCCCGACAGGGTCACCCATTGATAGCTCATTGCTCCTCCGTCGTCAGCGTTGCGCGATGCATGCTGCGTGGCGTTGAGTACTGTGGCTTAAGCTGCGGCTTCAGTACTGCGGATTCAGCGGGAAACGCGGATCGGCGCCGAACCACTTCTTGTAGAGCTGGGCATTCTGCTTCGACGCGTTGACCTGGAACAGGAACAGGTTCAGGTAATCGAGCCAGACCTGATCACCCGCTTTCACACCGAACGCGTTGTATTCAAGCGGAACCAGTGCTTCGTCGGTCACGGTCAATTCGGGGTCGAGCGAAGCCTGATACGCGAGGAAGTTGTTGTCTTCGATCATCGCGTCGGCCTGGCCTTGCTTGACCGCAAGAATGGCCGCCTGCGAACTATCGAATTCCTGGATCTTCACCTGCATGTTCAGCGCCCGCACTTCGTCGCCATTCGTTGATCCCTTGACGGTAGCAATGGTGCGGTTGGACATGTCCTTGATCGACTTGATACCGCTGCTCTTCTTGACGAGCAGCGCCTCACTGGCCACAACGTAGGGATTCGTAAAGCTGATTTCCTTGGCTCGTTCCAGATTGCGCGTGAAATTGCAGAACACCACGTCGACCTTGCTGGTCTGGAGGTTCGGAATACGGTTGGCGCTCGTCGTATTCACCACCTCAAGCTTCACGCCCATTTGCTTCGCCAGCTCTTTCGCCAGGTCGACGTCGTAGCCGTCGGCGGCGCCGTCCTTGTTATAAAAACCGAAGGGCGCGAAGCTCAGGCAGTCGCCGACGCGCAGCGTGCCACGCTGCAAGACCGCCTTCAGCGTGGACTCAGCTGAGCCATCCTGAGCGGGCGTGGCAACCTTCGTACAACCAGCCAGCGTCAACAGGCCTGCCACCGCGAATAAACAGGCGATACGTGCGCTTATCTTGACAAGTCTCATTTGGGTCTCAGCCTTGAAAGTGAAAATGTCAGTTCAGGGACAAACCAGGGACAAACGGCGGCGGCCAGAGAAGACCCTGGATTCAACGCCCTCACTATGCGGGCGCAAGGGCCGGCATAAAACGATTTGCGCGCGGCGCTGCCCTCGCACGAAAGCGTGGCCAGGCCGGATGGAGCGAGTCAAACGAAGCGTCTGATATATCGGAATCATGTCCGGCACAGCAGATAAGCGAAGTCTTTCACAGAAAAAAACACGTGGCAATGGGGAATGCCGCTGATTCGAAGCGGCCGTTTCGAACGTCTGGATCTGGCCTTTCGGTTCACTTACCGCCGCCGTTAGCGTTTGCGGATAATCCGGCGGGGCGCCGTGCGCGGAACTTGAAAGGGGAGGTTTGCCAGGTCCAGGCGTTGTTCATCGTTTCGGCTAGCCGCAGTTGAAGGACGCGACAACTTAATTGGTCACGTGCGCGACCGACGAATGCAGGCGTTAGGTCGCCGATGTGACGGCTGGCGGCTCGTGGCTGATGGCGAAGATTTCAAGAAGACCGGTTTCACCTCGGCGGGCGCCGCTGGGAGAAGACCGCACTCCGGTCAATATGATAAGCACTTCTACTTTTATAACTTGACTTGGATCGGGCTCATGGAGGCCACCTGACCTCCAACCACTCAGTCGAGGGCGCTGAGAAGCGCGGGAGAATATGTGAGTGCAGCGTGTACCCGCTACAACTCCGCTCGCTTACTTCACCTGAGAAACCTGCACTAACGCATCAATAGCAAGCGCATAACCCTTGATACCCAACCCCACGATAATCCCGCGCGCTGCCGGCGAAATATACGAGTGGTGACGAAACGATTCCCGCGCGTGAACGTTAGAAATATGCAACTCGATCAGCGTGACGCTCGCGCCCTTGACGGCGTCATGCAACGCGATCGACGTGTGTGTGAAAGCGCCGGGGTTCATCACGACGCCCAGCATGTTGCCCGCCGCGATCTCGCGACCCGCCTCGTGGATCCAGTCGATCAGCATACCTTCGTGATTTGACTGCCGGCACTCCACCTCCACGCCAAGCCGCTCGCCGGCTTCCTTGCAAAGTGCTTCGACCGTGGCGAGCGTGTCGGACCCATATTGCGCGGGCTCACGCTGGCCTAGCAGGTTCAGGTTAGGTCCGTTGAGAACGAGCACCTTCTTCATGACATCACCTCAATATTTGATCTGCGAAACCGCGCGCAGTTGTTCGGGCGTAGCCGTGCCGAAACCAAAGAATTCAAGGTACGCCGGTATCATTTCGAAGAGCATGTCGGTTCCGACCTGCACCGCGCAGCCCTTCTCTTTGGCCGCGCGCAGCAACGGTGTGTATTCGGATTTCATCACAACTTCGCCAACGAACGTGCTGGGCGAAATGCGGTCGATGTCGAACGGCAACGGGTCACCCTCGTTCATTCCGAGCGGCGTTGCATTGACGACCACGTCATAACCCGCAGGGTCTTTGGAACCTGTCGTGACCACAATCTGCGAGTAGTGCTTGCGCAAGCGGTCGGCAAGCGCTTCGACTGCCGCAGTGTTGGTATCGAACAGCGCGAGGCCTGCCACGCCCGCCGCCGCCAGCGATGCCGCAATAGCCGAGCCCACGCCGCCGCTGCCAAGTACAAACGCACGCGCGCCCTTCAATGACCGGCCCTTGCGTTCGACGCCTCGCGTGAACCCCGCGCCATCGAACTGATCGCCGAGCAGCGTGCCGTCGGGGCGCCGAAGAATGGCGTTGCACGCGCCGGCAATGCGAGCCGTCGGTGTCAGTTCATCGACGAGACTCGTAGTCGTGACCTTATGCGGCATGGTCACCAACGCGCCTCGAATGTTGGTCAGCCGGAACAACGATTGCAGCACGCTCACATAGTCTTCCGCCTTCACGCCCATCGGCATCACCACTGCGTCGATACTGTTCTGCTCGAACCAGGGGTTATAGATCATGGGTGCCTTGAATCCCTCCGTCGGATAACCGAGGTGGGCAATCAGGGTGGTTTTTCCGCTAATCATGGTTGCATGCCTCAAGAAGTTCGCCGCTCGTCCGTCAGTGATTCGGCCAGATCAACGCGATGTACATCGCCGACGATAAACACATACGACAGCGCACCCACCAGCGCGGCCGCGCCGACGTAAGCCAGTGCGTAGAAGAACGAGCCGGTCTTAGCCACGATCACGCCGATCACCAGCGGCGTGACAATGCCCGCGAGGTTCGCGCAGAAGTTGAAGATGCCGCCGGTCAGGCCCATCAGGTTCTTCGGCGCGATGTCCGAGATCAGCGTCCAGCCAAGTCCGACCATGCCTTGCCCGAAGAACGCGATAGAAAGAATGGTGATGACCATCGCGTCGCTGTTGACGAAGTTCGCCGAGATGATGGTGGATGCCCCCAGCAGGCCGACGATGATCGGCAGCTTGCGGGCAATGTTCGCTGAGCCGGTTCGCTTGAGCAGAAGGTCGGACACCCAGCCGCCGAACATCACGCCCACCGCTGCCGCGAGGAACGGCATGACGGCGAAGAAACCCACCTTGAGCCAGCCCATGTGGCGCTCGGTTGCAAGGTAGGTCGGGAACCACGTCAGGAAAAAGACCAGCGTAGTGTTGCCCGCGAATTGGCCGAGGCATGCACCCGCGATCTGCCGGCGCTTGAGCAACTGGCCGACGTTGCTCCACGAGAACGCCAGGGTCTGCTGACCTCCGGGCGGCTCAAGTCCGCCGCCTGCAGCAATGTAGTCGAGCTCGGCTTGATTAACGGTCTTTGAATCGTACGGCTCGCGATAAAAGAGCCACCACACAATTCCGAAGGTAATGCCGATAACGCCAACCACCACGAACAACGCACGCCAGCCGAAGCTCCCCATGATCCAGAACAGCGCCGGCGCGAAACATGCAAGGCCGAGGTATTCGCCCACCGTATAGATCCCGGTCGCACGGGCACGCTCATGTTGCGGAAACCACGTGGCGACAACGCGGCTGTTGACCGGAAAACAGGGCGCCTCGCTAATGCCCAGGCCAAAGCGAAACAGCAGTAATGACTTGAGGCCAACGGCGAACCCTTGGAACAGCGTAAAGAGCGACCAGAACGTCAATGCAAGGAAGTACGTGACCTTGCTGCCGAAGCGATCGAGGAAGACGCCGCCCGGTATCTGTGCAAGCGCGTAGGTCCATGAAAACGCGGAGAAGACAATCCCCATCACGGCCGCATCGATACCGAGTTCCTTGGTCATCGTCGGTGCCGCAATGCCCAGTACCGTACGGTCCAGGTAATTGATCATGGTGCCCACAGCGAGCAACGCGAGGATCACGAAGCGCGTGCGCGAGCGTGTGCGGACCGCAGCGCCAGCGTGCACTGCCGGGGAATTATGAACGTCTTGCATGAGGCGTCTCCTGACTCAAAGTAATGATATTCCCACCCTGCGAGTGTGTTTCGCGAGCGATGTTATTGGTGTGGCGATCCTAGCGGATAACCAGGCACAACATTGAATTGCGCCGCGGCTGCCCCGGGTATTCACCGAGACCGCCGGTGCGCGTAGCGAGTCCCGTGTCAGAAGCGATGGATGATACCCACCCCTGCCGCGAACTGGCTTGGCGACGAAGAAGGCGCCGACTGGAATCCATCGCCCAGCGTAGCCGTTGCATTGATAATGCTGGATGCGCCCGGCGTTCCCAGCGTCTTGCCCTTCGCGCGTTGGTACGCCTGCAGTGCATACAGGCCGGTTCGCTTTGACAGCGAGTAATACTCGGACAAATTGAACTGGTGATATTGAGCGACGCTGTCTATGCCGTTCGCTTTCGTCGCACGCGTGTAGCTGTACCCAGTCCCCAGATCGAGCGAAGGCGTCGCGTGCCAGTGAAGCACGGCGCCGGCCGTATTGAAGATTGCGGTGTCGCGGAACAGCGAGTGAATACCGGGGATGTACTGCACATTCGAGTACGTTGCCGACACGTCCCACGCGCTATTGAACGTATAGCCCGTGCCGACCGCGATCCGCTGTTGCGCCTGCGCCGTCTGGTACCCGTTGGTCACCGCCGACACGCCCGACTGCCCGGCAGAATTCGTGGTCGAATCCGTGCCGAACGCGCCGCCGCCCGGCGTTGAGTTGTTGATGCGCGTGATGCCCGCCGCGATTCCGAATGGGCCGTTGACGTACTGGACCGCACCGCTCCATGTAGAACCCTGGTTCACGCTACCCGGCACACCAGCGAATGAATACGAGCCGCTGAACGTGAATCCGTAAAGCTTGGGTGACGTATAGACCAGGGAGTTGTTGGCACGATAGATGGTGTCCAGTTCGTCGAGGTCACCGGGGTGAGCGCCGTAGAAACCCGTCAGCCAGTTGGTCGGGCTATACGGCGAGAGGAGCGTGTAGTAGGACGTGTACTGGCGTCCGGCCGTGAATGTACCGTAAGTGGGGTTCGTTGCACCCACCCAAGCCTGCCGGCCGAATTCGGCGTTGGTGTATTGCTGTCCGCCGGTCGCACTGTTGAAACCCGACTCGAGCTGGAAGATCGCCTTTGTACCGCCGCCGAGATCCTCGGCGCCCTTCAGGCCGAAGCGGCTGCCCGCCCACACTCCCGACGACATCTTGATGTTGGAACGTCCGCCCTTGGTTGAACCCAGCGTCGTCTGGCTGCTTTGGTAAGTCATCGAGTTATCGACAATACCGTACAGTGTCACACTGGTTTGCGCATGCGCGGAAGTCGCCATTGCGACCGTGATGGCGACCGCGGCTCCCGCTTGTCTGGATTGCTTCATCTACGTCTCCTCCTTGGATTCCTGGTTGGGATCAATGCTGCAGGCATTTTTACTAAGCCTTCCTAACCTATATCGCTACTTGGCGATGTCGGTTGGAAAGTCTGGTACTAAAAGGAATGGGAACAGCCAAAAATAAGGCTAAGTACTACCTGAATGTGCCGCGCGTAAGGTGCTGAATCAGTACGCCCCCACAATAAAGTGATGTGCAATCGCGGGCAATGTTTTGTGCTTGAAAGAAATCGATTATCGAACGCGAACGTTCGATAATCGCGCATTACTGGGGTTTGCACTGAGACTGAAGCTTACCTTCGCTCAAGCCGTGAACGACCTTCCTTGCAGCCGCCAAAGTCCTGCGCAAACGCTCATCCAGGTCGACGGTTAAAGCAAGCTGGCGGTTCGGCACTTCAAGGCTCAGGGGCACGTCCTGCGGCAACGCTGCGACGAACGCCTGCAATGGCAGGCCACCCTCGCCGGGAAGACGACGATCAAAACGCGCTTCGTCCGAGATTGCCGCTATTGTCGCCGGCGCGATTCCCGAGGCGTCGCAAAACTGCGCATACGGAATCAGCTGAGGATTCACCGCGCTGATGTCGGCGACTTGCCCGCCGCTGCGAAACAGGTGGAACGGGTCGAGCAGCAATGCGCCGTTGGTCTGCTGAGCCTGCTGGATCACCGCGCTGGCTACCTGAATGCTGCCAACGCCCAGCCACACCGCGAACTCGAGCACGCAGGTTATTCCGAGCGGTTCGGCCAGCGCGCACAGCTCGGCAAACTTCGCGGCGGCATGCGGCAAGTCCGCTATATCGATGAGGGTGAGCGCGTACTTGGCGCCTAGCCGGTGACCGGTTTCAAGCACCGGAAGCAAGGCCTGGACGTCCTGCCCGACCGACAGCCGCATGACTTCAATGTCCAGCACCGCGACGCCGGTATCGTGCAGCCGGGCCTCAGTTTCGCGCAGCATCGGGCTATTGTTGAACATGGGATGCTGCAATTCACCCGCGCGGAAGGGATTCAACCGCAGGCCTACTGCGTCGAAGCCGATACGCGCCGCCGCACTGACAAGCTCCGGTGGCGTCAGATCAATCGCTGTCAGCGCGGCAAGCGCGAATTGGCGCGACATGGTTTACCCCGCTTCGCTAATGGTGTGTGCCGACTGCGACGGCTCGTGTGCCGTGCACTTGAGCAAGTCCAGCGCGACATCTACGATCATGTCCTCTTGTCCGCCCACCATCTTCCGCTTGCCGAGTTCGACGAGGATGTCGACCGTCTTCAGGTCGTATCTTTTCGCCGCCACCTCAGCGTGCCGCAGGAAGCTTGAATATACCCCCGCGTAACCCAGCGCCAGCGTCTCGCGGTCCACCCGCACCGGCCGGTCCTGGAGCGGACGGACGAGGTCGTCGGCGGCATCCATCAGCTTGTACAGGTCGCAGCCGTGATGCCAGCCCTGCCGCTCCGCCGCCGCGATAAACACTTCGAGCGGTGCATTACCCGCACCGGCGCCCATGCCCGCGAGGCTGGCATCGACACGATCGCAGCCCACTTCTATCGCTACCAGCGAATTGGCCACGCCCAAGCTCAGGTTGTGATGCGCGTGCATGCCGGTTTCCGTCTCCGCCTTAAGCACGTTCTTGAAGGCACGGAAACGGTCTCGTACGTCGTTCATGCCCAACGCCCCGCCTGAGTCCACCACATACACGCAAGACGCGCCATAGCTCTCCATCAGCTTTGCTTGTTCAGCGAGTTTCTGCGGCGTCGTCATGTGGCTCATCATCAGGAAGCCGACCGGGTCCATCCCCAGTTCGCGTGCGAATTCCAGATGCTGCCGTGATACATCCGCCTCGGTGCAATGGGTCGCTACCCGGACGATGCGCGCGCCCGCATCGAATGCATTGCGCAGGTCGCGGGTCGTGCCAATACCCGGAATCAGCAACGTCGCAATCTTCGCTGCCTTCACGCTTTCAGCGGCAGCGGCAATCCATTCCACGTCGCTATGCGCGCCGAAGCCGTAGTTGAAACTCGAGCCTTCAATACCGTCGCCATGTGCTACTTCGATGCTGTCGACGCCCGCTTCATCCAGCGCCTTTGAAATCGCCCTGACGTTCGCAATGCTGTATTGATGACGAATGGCGTGACTGCCGTCGCGCAGCGTGACGTCGGAGATATAGAGCTTTTTCTTTGTCATTGCACGGCCTCCTGATTTTTCCAATTGTTCCGATCACCACGGGCAACGCCAGCCGCCATGCGGCGACGCGCCATCATGTCGCCGCAAGCAAGCGCCGCAGATGTCATGACGTCGAGATTGCCCGCGTATGACGGCAAGTAGTGCGCGGCGCCCTCCACTTCGAGAAACACCGATGTCTTGAGTCCGTGCATGGGTCCCAGACCCGGCACATTCAACGGCTTCGACGGATCGATCACGTCGAACTGGACCTCCTGCTTCAGGCGGTAACCTGGCACGTAGGCCTGCACGCTCGCCACCATTGCTTCAATGCTCGCAAGCAGCGCCGCCTGATCCGCGAGGTTCGACAGCACGAACACCGTATCGCGCATGATGAGCGGCGGCTCGGCCGGATTCAGCACGATGATCGCCTTGCCGCGCGTGGCGCCGCCCAGTTTTTCAATCGCGCTGCGCGTGGTCTCCGTGAATTCGTCGATATTCGCACGCGTGCCGGGACCCGCTGACTTGCTCGATATCGACGCCACGATTTCCGCGTAATGCACCTTCGTCACCCGCGACACGGCAGCGACGATGGGAATGGTCGCCTGACCGCCGCACGTGACCATATTCATGTTGGCCGCGTTCTCGGCTTCCAGGTTGATCGCGGGAATCACATAGGGGCCAATAGCCGCGGGCGTCAGGTCGATCACTTGAATGCCATGCGCCTGGAGGACGTCGTTGTGACGCTTGTGCGCGCCGGCTGATGTTGCATCAAAGACGATGTCGATGTCCTTGAACACGTCGAGCTTGAGCAAGCCGTCCAGGCCCTCAGCCGTAGTCGCCACGCCCAGCCGCTGCGCACGGGCGAGGCCGTCGGACTTCGGGTCCACGCCCACCATTGCACCCATCTCCAGATGCATGCCGTTACGCATTACCTTGATCATCAGGTCGGTGCCAATATTCCCCGGCCCGATGATTGCCACCTTAACTTTTTTGTCCATGCCGTTTCCAACGTCCCAGTGTGCATTGCTAAAGGGTTTCGGGGCAGCCGTCTTGCTTAGCCCTTCACATGAAAGCCGGCGCTTCCAAGACGTTCCATGTCCACGGAGATGTACTGGCCCGGCTTGATCCATTCGGCGGGCGTGGCGCCCCCTGCCATGACGATCCAGCCGGCCTGCAAGGGCTCGCCCGCGAGCGCGGACAAGCGTGCGGCTGCGACCAGCGAGCGCAATGGATGGCCAAGCAAGGCCGCGGTCGAGCCGACCTGCACCACGCGTCCATCGATGTTCAACGTCAACCCCAGGTTGGCGAAATCGACTTGCGGACTGCACCACGGCCCGACCACAAAGCCGCTCGACGACGCGTTGTCCGCGATCACTTCCGGCAGCGTGAATTTAAAGTCCTTGTAGCGCGAATCGATGATCTCCAGCGCCGGCGCAATAGCTTCCACCGCCGCGAGCGCTTCAGGACCAGTGACATTGCCGGATAGCGGGCGCTTGAGCACGAAGGCGATCTCCGGCTCAACCCGCGGATGCACGAAACGCGAGAAGTCGACAGCGGTCCCCTCTTCGATCTGCATGCCCGCCGTCAGGCGTCCCCAGATCACATCGGACAGACCCATCTGGACCATCTTCGCGCGACTTGTGAAGCCCATCTTTACGCCGACGCGATGCTCGCCGCGCATTACCCGGCGTTCAATGGACGCCGCTTGAATTGCGTACGCGTCGTCGAGCGACAAGCGGCCTTGCGCGTCGAACTGGGCGACTTCCCGGGCGTTGCGCGCGGCGTCGTCGAGGAGCGTTGCGTAGTCGATAATGTTGCTCATCAGCGTGCCTCGCCCAAGTCGTTTTCAAACACTGCCCGCACGGAACCAAGTCCGTTGATGCGGGTTTCAAAGATGTCGCCGGGCGTGACCGTGACCATTGGACCCAGCGCGCCGGACAACACGAGGTCCCCTGCCTTGAGCGGCGTGCCCAAGCCGGCCATCGTGCGCGCGAGCCAGACGACCGCGTTGATTGGATTACCCAGGCAGGCCGCGCCCGCACCGACCGAAACGGGCTCGCCGCACCGTTCAATCACCATGCCGCATAAGCGCAAGTCGAATGCCGAAAGCTTGCGCGGGCTGTTGCCAATCACGAATGCCGACGACGATGCGTTATCAGCAATGGTGTCGGTAATACGAATGTCCCACTTGGCGATCCGGCTTCCCACGATTTCAAGCGCGGGCAGCGCGTACTCGATCGCGTTCAGCACATCGAGCGGACCGGGATTCGGCACAGTAATATCCCGGCCGATCACGAACGCCACCTCGGCTTCAATCTTCGGTTGCGTGAGGATCGAAGCCGGAATCGGTTCGCCGTCGCCATAGGCCATGTCGTCCAAGAGCATCCCGAAATCCGGACGATCCACACCGAGTTGCTTCTGCACCGCGACCGATGTCAGCCCGATCTTGCAGCCCACGAGCCGGCGCCCTTCCTTCAGCCGCCGGTCGGTGTTGAAGCGCTGCACGGCGTACGCGGATTCGATACTGAGTTGCTCGTAAGTCTCTCTCAACGGTGCGATAAATTGACCAGTGCGCGCGGCATCGAATAACGCGTTCGCAGCTTGCTCAATGAGATCAGGCGTCATTTTTCCTCCTGCTGTTGAGCCGCTGCAGCGGTCTCGTCCTTCGTCTCATCGCCGACGGCCCAATGCGTGGCGGGCACGACCGTCGCGATGACCCGAATGGATGCGAGCGGCGCGCCGAGCGTTTCGTGGATCGTGCGTGCGACTGCCTTGATGCACGCTTTCACGGTGGCGTCGTCGCGTCCTTCAACGAGTGATATCTGTACGATTGGCATGGATCTTCCTGTTGATTTAAATCGGGCCGGCGTGTTGTGTCGTCAGGTTCTCGCCAGCACCGCTAGCGTGGGGCGTGAGCCTTCGGCCTTCCCGGTGATCGGCGGTTTCGGCAGCTTCGCTTCCCCCGCGTCAATCTTGAAGTGGTGATCGAGCGAATACCAGGCGCCGTCTATATCGTCTGATGGTGCGGGCTCGGTGCGGCTGTCGTGCAGCACGTACTGCCCCACTAGTGCGCGGGTGACGCCGAACTGGACATCGGTATCGAGATTGGGGTCGTCGCTTGAATAGACTTGCGAGAATTGGGTCTTGAAACCCCGCTTATAAATCATGAAATGGATATGCGCGGGCCGCATGTTGTGACGGCCTTGAGCACTCAGCAATTCACCCACGGGGCCAGACAACGGAATCGGATAACCCGCCGGCTTGACGCTGCGAAAAGCAATGTGCCCTTCTGCATCGGTGGTCAGTTTTCCGCGCAGGTTCATGTCGGCTTGCTCCGGGTCCTGGTTCTCATAGAACCCTTCCGCCGATGTATGCCAGACGTCCACTTCTGCGTCGGCCACGGGTTGACCCTGGAGATCGCGGACCCATGCGTTGACGAAAATAGGCGTGCCAGGAGTCGGCGAGCGAACGATAGATGCGCCGTTGTCTGTGCGTGGCGAATCGCTTCGCCAGAACGGACCCATGAGGTTCGCGGTCGTATCGGTTTGGCCGTGATCACCGTTGTTGAGCAGGCAGATCAGTGACGAAAGACCGAGCGAACCGGCGATCAATACAACCTCGTTGTGCGACGCGGTAGTCAGTTGACCCAGCTTGGCGATGACGCCGCAGGCTTGTTGGAATTCCGCTTCCGTGAGTTTTGCTTCGCGTGCGAAGTCATGCAGATGAC
>NZ_JAQGMM010000050.1 GCF_028292365.1 Caballeronia sp. | reverse complement strand
CACATTCGTTCAGCCGCCTCCGCAAAGCGCGTCCGATACGGCATCAGCAGCAAGTCGACGGCAAGCTCGCGAGTCTGGCGCGTGTGAGCGAGGGTATCGAAGACGGATTCGATCTGCTGCGTCGCGGCTTCCTCGGGTGAGGATCCGGGACCTGGCTGACCGAACAGGAAACCCTGCACCAGGTCCACACCCGAGCGCGCCGCCAGCAGCAAGTCCTCGTTGGTCTCGATCCCTTCGGCCACCACCAGCATGCCTGCCTCGTGCAACAGGCTCACCAGCTTCGGCATGACCGATTCGCGCAAGTCTGGCTGATGCGCATGGATGAGGCTGCGATCCAGTTTCACGATGTCCGGCCGCAAGGTCAGCAACCGGTCCAGGTTCGAATGCCCGGCGCCGAAGTCATCCACTGCCACCAGGAACCCTTGCGACCGGAACGCCTGGGTGGCTTGGGCGAACGCGCAGACGTCGTTGCCCCCCGATTCCAGCAACTCGATCACGATTTCTTCTGGCCGCATGCCCGACTCACGCGCGAGGTCGGCGAGTTGGCGCGCATAGCCGGGGTCGATAAAGCTTGCCGGCGTCACGTTCAGGAACAGCCAGGACTGGCCGGGCAACCATCCGGCAGCGTTGTGCAAATGGGTGACGTGACTCAGGCGGTCGAGCGCCCCGGTCGAGCTCTCGACAATCGCCTTCGCGAACAGTTCGAACGGCGCCACCAATCCGCCCGCCGACGCAACGCCGCGCAACAAGGCCTCGTAACCGACCTGGCGCTGGTGGGGCAGGCTGTAGATCGGCTGGAAGTGCGAACAGAGCGCGATGCCGTCGAACGCGGCCTGCGGGGGAGGTTTCCCGAGTGTGCGCCGCATCACGAAGCTGCCGCGTGGAGACGAGGGCTACTGGACGGCGCAGCCATAACGGCTAGCGGAGCACTTTCCGCGACGAATAGCGAAACGAATAACGAAAAGGCGCGCAGGATGAACGGCATGAACCGTGCGGGCAAACATGTCAGTCCCGCCGTCCGGCGACGGTGAACCTGCCCGGTTGGATTGGCTGCACAAACAGGAGCCAGGAACAGTTCGAACATGAGGTTGGTCTGCGCGTGTGGATATGACGACAACTCGGACGACAACCAGGACGACGACTCGGACGTCATAGAACGATCGGACGTGTGCGACGGGACTTGGCAGCGCTTGAGGCCGGACAACATCTTATCGGATCAAATGGCGGCCGACTTGAGCGCAAAGGCATCATGCCGGGCGTTGCCTGGACGCTGGCGGCTTTGATGGGCGGGCGTTTGCGGGATGCTAAAAATTCCGTAAGAGGCTTGCCAGACGGTAAATTTGGGACAGCAATGGTACGATCGCGCCTTGCAAGCCGGCGGGCGATGCTCGTCGAACAAGTGAATCAAGTTACGGAGGCGACCCGATGGCCCAACAGAAAACCAACCCGAAGCTGGAGCAGGCGCTGACGCGCGGCGACCTCGCGATTCGCCAGGCCAACTCCGGCCGCGCAACGGCCGTGCTGCGCGCACTTGGCAAGATGATTGTGGAGGCTTCGGCGACTATCGGCGTGGAAGCGTTTGTCGTGATTCATGATGGCGACAAGATCTATGATCCCGCCGACGGCATGTGGCCACAACAACTGCTGGTGTCGCTCGATGGCCCGGTGGAAGACGCGGACCCGGACGAACTGCGCACCGTGACCTTGATGGCCGACACCCCGGCAACCGTGTTTCGATGCGAATGGCAACGGGCGGACGGCAAGATCGGCCGTCAGGAAGGGCGCCCGCTCGCCATGGTGGCGTTCATCACTGACGTGGACATCCCCTGGCTCGACGACGAAGATTGAGGAAGCGCCCGGCCACACTTACTCTACGCTGGGCAAACCGGCGGATGTGCGCTGCATCCGCTGTCCTCGAACTTCTTCATCCGGCGAATCAGGTACTGTTCCAGCCTTGGTCGGAATTCTCTTCCGATTTCTAAAGCGCGCAACCCTGACATCTTCGATTACTTCTGTTTTGCATATCGAAATTCCATAATCCCATAAAGGTTTAGTTAAAGCATTCTTTATTCGTCGGATTAATAGACCGGGCAATAAGCTGCATTCGTGTGAAGGGTCGTTTCTCCCGCCGTGCAAGTCCACCCACCTCCCTTGCCCGCTATTCACCTCAATATAAAAGTCCGTGATAAAAAATCCGTTATTAAGCATGAGCACCCGAACGGTGCAACACGGGAGACGGCGGAGGTGAAATCGCGGCTTTTAGAATATTTGACTCCCTATGTAATGGGAAAAGGAATCGCGTTTCACGTGCTCGACACATACTCACCCATCCGGAATTTTTCATAATACGAAATTCGAGGAGATGCGTAGGGTCGTCGAACGCGAAAAGCACTGAAAATGCATAATTTTTTGAAGTTTCTTTAAAGATTTATTTGGTAGCGCGCACCCCATCAATTGCCTTTGGGCGAGACTAAATCCGTCGTGTGTTTCGTTTGCGTGAAGTCAAACGTTCCGCGGCGTCCTCCTTCTCGCCAAAAATGGGGTAGCACAAATGGAACAGCTTAATCAGGTAGGTCAAAGCAGTGTCTTTCGCAACGGACATATTGAACATGGTGAACGTGCAGAGCGGCTCGAGCGGGCAGTTGTACAGGCTCAGGAGAAGCGCGAGTCCCTGCCTTTTACGATCCGTATTGTTCGTGAAAGCGCCGACCTTGAAAAAGTCGT
>NZ_JAQGMM010000006.1 GCF_028292365.1 Caballeronia sp. | reverse complement strand
GACCACCGGCCCGACCGGCGCCCCACCGGCCAGGGCCGCGCGGATCTCGCCGGCCACCTGGTCGGCCACGGGACCGAGCACGACCTGCAGGGCCTTGTCCGACGGCCTGACGACGCCCCGCGCGCCCAGGGCCTAGAGCGCCGGGGCGTTGACCGCGCCCTGGTCCACCACGATGAGGCGCAGGCGGGTGGTGCAGGCGTCGACCGTGATCAGGTTGCCCGCCCCGCCCAGGGCCGCCACGAAATCGGCGCCTCGCCCGTCGCCATGGGGCCCGCCGGCGCCGTGCGCGGCGGTCTCAAGGGCCAGCTCTTCGGCCGGCTCGCGGCCCGGGGTCTTCAGGTCGAACTTCAGGATGAAGAAACGGAACAGGCCGTAATAGACCAGACCGTAGACCAGGCCCACCGGAATCGCCAGCCAGCCGCGCTGCGAGAGACCGTAGTTCAGCACATAGTCGATCGCCCCAGCCGAGAACGTGAAGCCGAGGTGAATGCCCAACGCCGAGCAAATGGCGAGCGACAGACCCGTCAGCACCGCGTGGATCGCGTACAGCGCCGGCGCGAGGAACATGAAGGTGTATTCGATCGGCTCGGTCACGCCCGTCAGGAACGCGGTCAGCGCCATCGAGAAGAGCAAGCCGCCGACCATTGCGCGACGTTCCTTCGGTGCTTCATGGAACATGGCCAGGCACGCTGCCGGCAAGCCGAACATCATGACCGGGAAGAAACCCGTCATGAAGCCGCCCGCGGTTTTATCGCCGGCAAAGAAACGATGCAAGTCGCCCGTTACCGCCGCGCCGCCGCCCGTGGGCGTGTACGAGCCGAACACGAACCATGCAAGCGAGTTGATGATGTGGTGCAGACCCGTCACCAGCAGGATCCGGTTCAGCACGCCGAACACGAACACGCCGAGTGCGCCTGCGCCCGTCAGCCAGCCGCCCGCTGCATCAATCGCGGCCTGGACCGGTGCCCAGACATAGCCAAGTATGATGCCGAGCACCAGACAGGTCACCCCCGTGACAATCGGCACGAAGCGTTTCCCTCCGAAGAACGCGAGGTACTCGGGGAGCTTGATGTCTTTGTACTTGTTGTAGAGATACCCGGCCACGCAACCTGCAAGAATCCCCGACAGCACGCCCATGTTGAGCTTGTCGTTGATGTCCTTCATCACCGCGATTTCGATCAGGTAACCGATCGCACCCGCCAGACCGGCCGTACCGTTATTGTCCTTCGCAAAACCAACCGCCACGCCGATGGCGAACAAGAGTGGCAGGTTTGTAAAGATCGTGTCGCCAGCGTCGGCGATCATCTTGATGTTGAAGACATCCGGCTGGCCGAGGCGCAATAGCAGCCCGGCCACCGGTAGCACGGCAATCGGCAGCATCAGCGCGCGGCCGAGTCGCTGCATTCTTGCAAACAGGTTGGCGTCCATCAGGTTCTCCAGAGATAAGTGTCTTGTCGTTGATCGTGTTGGTACAACATGTTGTCGATCGAAGCTTTTTTACTAATAAACGTGATAAACGCGAAGGCCGGCTGCCGGACGGACGTGTTAGTCCAGCGGCCAGATTTCGCGGCTTGCTGCTCTTACTGCCTGTGCTGATTCGAGCGCCAAGGCGTCCTCAGCGCGCTGACGGCACAGTGGGTAATCGAGTTTGCGCACGAGCGCCTTGATGCCGGGAACCGAAACCGGGTCCACCGATAATTCCGTTACGCCAAGGCCTACGAGCAAGGGCACGGCGACCGGGTCGCCGGCCAGCGCGCCGCATACGCCGACCCATTTGCCGTGCTTTGCAGCGCCATCTGTCGCTTGCTTGATAAGGCGCAGCACGGCCGGATGCAAACCATCGGCTTGTGCTGCGAGATCGGCTTGGCAACGGTCCATCGCGAGCGTGTATTGCGTGAGATCGTTCGTGCCGATAGACAGGAAATCCGCGTGTTGAGCGAGCTGATCGGCCAGCAGCGCCGCCGACGGCACTTCGATCATCACACCCACCTGAATGGGATCGGTCCGGCCAATTTCCGCTGCGAGTTCATCGATGCGCTTTCTCAGACGCACGAGTTCGCCGGAGTCGGTGACCATGGGCAGAAGGATGCGCACCGTGCCGAACGGTTTCACCGCGAGCAGGCCACGCAACTGGTCGTCGAGGAGATCCGGGCGCACCTGCGCCAGGCGGATGCCGCGCAAGCCCAGCGCCGGATTCGTTTCAGGCGGCAGCGTGAGGTAATCGACCTCCTTGTCGGCGCCCACGTCGAGCGTGCGGATGATCGCCGTACGCCCGTTCAATGCGCCGACAATCGATTGATAGCTTTCCGCATGTTCAGCCGCCGTAGGGGCGGACTGGCGATGGATGAACAGCAGTTCGGTGCGCAGGAGGCCGACCGCATCGGCGCCGTTATCGACGGCAGTTTTAGCGTCATCAAGTGTCGCGATGTTCGCCGCCACTTCGATCGTGCGGCCGTCACGTGTCGTGGCTGCTTCCTGCGATGTGCGGCGGTTCACTTCACGCACGCCCGCGAGACGCTGGCGCTCGAGGCGCGCGCGTTCCACATCGAGTGCGGTCGGGGCGTGTTCCAGGCGACCGGCGGATGCATCGACCACGACTTGCGTGCCCTCGGGAATCGCGTGCAATGCGTCGCCCACGGCGACCAATGCCGGAATGCCGATCTGGCGCGCGATGATCGCCGCATGCGATGTCGCGCCGCCGCGTGCCATCACCAACGCCGTGACGCGCGTGCGATCAAGCGACGACAAGTCGGAGGGCGTGAATTCATCGGCGGCGAGCACGGCTTCGTCGGGCAATTCGCGCGCCGCCGTGTTCGTATAACCGAGCGCGCGCAGCACGCGCTTTTCGATATCGCGGAGATCAGCAGCACGTTCAGCCAGCAACGTGTCTTCAATATTCGACAGCAACACGATCTGCGCGCGAATTGCTTCACGCCATGCGAAGCCGGCGCTCTTGCCGAGGCTGATCAGATCGCGCGCGGCATCGAGTAGCGTAGGGTCTTCCAGCAATACGCGATGCACCGCGAAAATCCCCGCCTCGCCGACCGCGCCGCGTTGCGATGCAGTACGGACGGTTTCATCGAGTTCTGCGTCGATGGTCGCAATGGCCTTGTCCAGCAAGCGGCTTTCCGTGGCCGATGTACCGGTTGCCTGCTCGGGCGGCGCGATGTCGTTGTCGTCCCAGCGCACGAGCTTGCCGACCGCAATGCCCGGCGATGCACA
>NZ_JAQGMM010000669.1 GCF_028292365.1 Caballeronia sp. | reverse complement strand
TCTATCTGGACCTGTACGCGCGCGAAGGCAAACGCGGCGGCGCCTGGATGGACGACGCCCGCTCGCGGCACAAACGCCGTGAAGGCGATGTACAGACGCCCGTCGCATATCTGACGTGCAACTTCTCCGCGCCCGTTGGCGGCAAGCCCGCGTGCTTTACGCACGACGAAGTCATCACGCTATTCCACGAATTCGGGCACGGCCTGCATCACATGCTGACGCGTGTCGATGAACTCGGGGTATCGGGAATTAACGGTGTGGAGTGGGATGCGGTCGAACTGCCGTCACAGTTCATGGAGAACTTCTGCTGGGAGTGGGACGTGCTCACGGACATGTCGGGCCACGTGGACACGGGCGCCACGTTGCCACGCGAATTGTTCTACAAGATGCTGGCCGCGAAGAACTTCCAGAGCGGTCTGGGCACGCTGCGCCAGATCGTGCTCTCCATGTTCGATATCCAGCTTCACAGCGACTACGATCCGGCCGGCGCGACCAACGTCAACGACTTCGCTCGCGAGATCAACGAGCGTTTCCACGTTGTGCCGCAAGCACCCTTCTCCCGCTGGACCAATACCTTCACGCATATTTTCGCGGGTGGGTATGCCGCCGGGTATTACAGCTACAAATGGGCGGAAGTGCTGTCGGCGGATGCGTATGCGGCGTTCGAAGAAGCCGCGAAGCTTGCCGGCGGATCGGTGCTGGATGCGACAACTGGCACTCGGTACCGTCGCGAAATTCTTGAAGTGGGCGGTAGCCGGCCAGCGATGGACTCGTTCAAGGCATTCCGCGGACGGGAACCGAATATTGATGCGCTGTTACGGCATAACGGCATGTCGCCGGAGGCTGCGCATTGAGGTTATGACAGCGGCGACGCTGTTTGCATGATTGAAGAAGACCGTTCCAGCGCGAGTTGGAACGGTTTTTTTATGCGGCTTTCTTGCGGTCATATTCGGGCCGCTCGTCTTACCGATCCAGCCGGAAACTCACTTCCTCCGGCCGCCCTTCCAGGCTGAGATTCGCCCGCATGGCCGGCGCCCGACTGACCACCTTGCCACGACGAAGCACAGCCGTTCGCGCTGCACGCAATCGAATGGCTTCAACCGGATCGCGCGCGTCCAAGACCACGCAATCCGCGTTGTTCCCCACGGCGATCCCGTACCCTTCGATACCCAGTATCTTCGCCGGCGTTGTTGTCACCGCTTCGAACGCGGCACGCATTGCGTCAATGCCCGTCATTTGCGCAACGTGCAAACCCATGTGCGCCACTTCCAGCATGTCGCCAGAGCCCAGGCTATACCACGGGTCCATCACACAGTCGTGGCCGAACGCTACGTCTACTCCTGCTGCCATCAATTCCGGCACGCGCGTCATGCCTCGACGTTTTGGGTAGGTATCGGCGCGGCCTTGCAGCGTGATGTTGATCAGCGGGTTCGCGATCGCGGCCACGCCGGAATCGCGGATCAACGGGATCAGCTTGCTCACGTAATAGTTGTCCATGGAATGCATTGACGTGAGATGCGACCCGGTGACACGTCCCTGTAAACCCAACCGATGCGTTTCCGCCGCCAAAGTTTCTATATGGCGTGACATGGGGTCATCTGACTCATCGCAATGCATGTCCACGCGCAGGCCTTTCTCCGCCGCGAACTCGCAAAGAATGCGCACGGACTCGGCGCCATCGGCCATCGTGCGTTCGAAATGTGGAATTCCGCCGACCACATCCACGCCCATTGATATCGCACGCTTTAGGTTCTCGAGCGCGCCCTTGCTGCGCAAGATGCCGTCCTGTGGGAACGCAACGAGTTGCAGGTCCAGATAGGGCTTCACGCGGCGCTTCACTTCCAGCAGCGCTTCGACGGCGAGCAGACGCGGATCGCAAACGTCCACGTGCGAGCGAATCGCGAGCAGGCCACGCGCGACGGCCCAGTCGCAATACTGCATCGCCCGGTCGACCAGTGCTTCCTGTGTCAACTCTGGCTTCAGCTCACCCCATAACGCAATTCCCTCCAGCAGCGTGCCCGACGCGTTCACCCGCGGCAAACCATAGGACAGCGTGGCGTCCATGTGGAAATGCGCATCGACAAACGGCGCGGTGACAAGGCAACCCGCTGCATCGATTTCCTCAGGGGCGCTCGCCGCGAGATGCGATTCAATCGCAGCAAAACGGCCTCCTTCGATTCCGATGTCCATCAGATCGCGGGAATCCGCAAGCGCCGCGCGTCGAATGATCAGGTCCATGGGGTTGTCCTTTCTCCAAGTGTTTCGATGATTGTAGCGGGACAGAAAGCACGATTTTCGGTGTGCTGGCGACGTTAGCCATCTGGTCGACTGCAGCAAGCTTCGTCGAACGATCACAGTTGACCACTCCACACGCCCGAAGGATGGCCGTGTGTCGCACCGTTCGAGTCACTCCGATGCTGATTTGCGTGCGATCAAGATCAAATCACCACATTCCATTGATGCCTTGAATTTTCGTATCCAATAGGATACAGTTCTTCGAGGCATCCCACTTAACGCTATCTGGGATCCACACGCATGACGAACACAATCAATCAAACGCACGACTTTTCGGTCTGGCTGTTGGGCGTGACTGATGTGTTAGCAAGAGCCGCCATCCTGGTTCGGATCAAACGCGCCGCACCGGGAAATTTCGGTGATTGTCATGACGTCGGCAGCAGTGTGTGGGAAATGCGGATTCACACAGGCCCGGGCTACCGTGTCTATTACGCGCGTGACGGCTTGACGGTTTATCTACTGTTGGCCGGAGGAAGCAAGCAAGGGCAGATATCGGATATCGCTCGAGCGAAGGCCATGTGGCAACGAATCAGACAGGAACGGAAATGAACTCGACTCACATTTCGACTTTCGATGCATCCGACTATCTCAATAGCGAAGAGGCCATCGCGGCCTATCTGAACGAGGCGCTTGCGTCGGGGGACTCCGACATCCTCTTGTCGGCTCTTGCCGATATCGTGAAAGCGCGCGGCATGTCGAAAGTTGCCTCCGAGGCCGGAGTGCAACGTGAAAGCTTGTACAAGTCGCTGGCTGAAGGCGCGAAACCCCGATTTGAAACCATCCAGAAAGTTGCCGCTGCGTTGGGAGTAAAACTCGTCGCCGTACCGGTGCATCATTGACACCCTTCCCGTTGAGAGCTTATGACCTGCGGCTCAGGTAAGCTGCGTCCACGCGTCAATCCATCGGGCCGATAACGCCGAACGGCCAACAAACGGCTTAGTATTTGCGGCTACAAATTTGCGGCTACAAATTTACGCCTACGGCTCATCACTGACGAGAGTCAATCTCCGCACTAATCAAATGAAAATTGCCACCTGGAACGTCAACTCCCTCAAGGTCCGCCAACAGCATGTGATCGACTGGCTGGCAACGAGCGGCGTCGACGTGTTGTGCTTGCAGGAACTCAAGCTCACCGACGATAAATTCCCCGTCGCCGAACTCGCGGCCGTTGGCTACAGAAGCTGGTTCGCCGGTCAGAAGACCTATAACGGTGTCGGAATTCTGGTACGCGACAGCCTGACGGTCGACGAGACCACGATCGTACGCAACATTCCCGCGTTCGAGGATCCGCAGCAACGCGTGATTGCCGCGACCGTCGAAGGCGTGCGGATCATCTCGGCCTATTTCCCCAACGGCCAGGCGCCGGGGACGGAAAAGTTCGCCTACAAGATGCGCTGGCTCGAGGCACTGCGCGACTGGATCGAACGCGAGATGAAGACGTATCCGAAACTCGCGCTTCTCGGCGACTACAACATCGCACCGGAAGATCGCGACGTCCACGACCCGAAAGCGTGGGAAGGCCAGAACCTTGTCTCACCCGAAGAGCGCGCGCATTTCGTGCAGTTGATCGAACTCGGACTCACGGACACCTTCCGCATGTTCGAGCAGCCCGAGAAGCTTTATACGTGGTGGGATTATCGAATGCTCGGGTTCCGTCGTAACGCGGGACTGCGCATCGATCACATTCTGGTCACAGCGGAACTCGCTGCGCGATGTACCGCGTGCGAAGTGGACAAAGTGCCGCGGAAGTGGGAACAGCCGTCGGATCACGCACCGGTGATCGCGACGATTAGCCATGTAGGGAATGGCTAGCAGCGGTGCGTTAACGCGAAACCTTTGCCAAGCGCGTAGGCGACTACGTTGTGCCTTGCCTGGAACGCGAGGCGTGAAGCCTTGAGGCCGCTCTCTCAAGTCATGCGTCTATAAACCACATCCGCAGAACCGCGGTGAGGGCGTCGTCAGACGCCCTCCACCATTCACCTCAAGCGTCCAGGTGCAACTCCTGAATCTTGCGTGTGATCGTATTGCGGCCGATCCCCAGCCGCTCGGCCGCTTCCACTTTCCGGCCGCGCGTGAAGTCCAGCGCCTCGCGAATCACCGCAGCTTCAAAGCGGCGCGCGAGTTCGTCCATGACATCGGCGGTATTCTCGCGCAGTAATCGTGCGACCTCGGTCCGCAAGCCGTTTTCCCAAACGCTCGCAGGAACGCCCGCAGGCGGCGTACCAAGCGAAGCAGGCAAACCGCCGGCACCGCCAGAAAGCGCCGAATTTGACCCGCCGCCAATTTCCGCCACCGAGGCTGTCAACGCTGTGCTCTCACCGGCATATTCCTGAGTCGGCGTGAGATCCGGCGGCAAATCCTTTTGCTCAATCGTTTGCGCTGGCGCCATCACGGTCAGCCAGTTACACAGGTTTTCGAGTTGCCGTACGTTGCCGGGAAACGGCAGCGATGCCAAAAACCCAAGCGCATCTTCCGACACGCGCTTCGGCTCAACGCCCAGATCACGCGCGCTTTTCTGCAGGAAATGCCGCGTGAGTAACGGAATGTCTTCACTGCGCTCGCGCAACGCAGGCAAGCGCAAGCGAATTACGTTGAGCCGGTGATACAAGTCCTCCCGAAACAATCCTTGCCGCACACGGGATTCAAGGTTCTGATGAGTCGCCGCGATCACCCGAACGTTCGCCTTCAGCGGGTTGTGGCCACCTACGCGATAAAACTGCCCATCGGATAACACACGCAACAGGCGCGTCTGCAGATCAAACGGCATATCGCCGATTTCATCGAGAAACAGCGTACCGTTTTCAGCTTGCTCGAAGCGCCCCTGCCGCATCGCCTGCGCACCCGTGAACGCACCGCGCTCGTGACCGAACAACTCCGACTCAAGCAGGTCCTTTGGGATCGCGGCGGTGTTCAATGCAATGAACGGGCCGTTCGCGCGCGGGCTATGTCGGTGCAGCGCACGCGCGACAAGCTCCTTTCCGGTGCCTGATTCGCCCGTGATGAGCACAGTGGCGGCTGAATGTGACAGACGGCCAATTGCGCGAAACATGTCCTGCATCGCCGGCGCCTGCCCGAGCATCTCGGGCGTTTCGGTGACGCTATTGTCGTAGGCTGCTTCACCGCGCATGCTTTCATCGACAGCACGACGGATCAGTTCAACCGCCTTGTCGACATCGAACGGCTTCGCCAGGTACTCGAACGCACCGCCCTGGAACGCAGCCACCGCGCTGTCGAGATCGGAGAACGCCGTCATGATGATGACCGGCAAACCGGGCAGCTTGTCGCGCACGGTTTGCAGCAATTCGAGTCCCGAACCGCCCGGCATGCGGATGTCGGACACAAGTACTTGCGGACTCTCCTGTTCGAGCGCGGTCAGCGCGTCCCGGACGCCGGAAAAACTGCGCGTAGCGAAGTTCTCTCTTGCGAGCGCTTTTTCAAGCACCCAGCGGATGGATTGGTCATCGTCTACTATCCAGATCGGCTTCATATAGTTCGGCGAGATGTCTTCGTGTGGTTCGGTATAAGCCCGTCGAAACGGTCAGGCGCACTAGCGCTTTTCAAAAATGTCGATGAACCCTCGTGATCGATCCTTAACTCCACATACCTCGGTGCTTCGATCCTTCATCGGTGTCCGATCAGCCTTCGAACGGCAACAAGATGGTGAACTCGGTGCAACCCGGCTTGCTTTCCACCTCGATCAACCCATCGTGCTGCTGCACGAAAGTCTGTGCGAGCGTAAGGCCCAGTCCACTGCCATCTTCCCGCTCGGACACAAGCGGATAGAAAATCCGGTCGCGTATCTCTTCCGGGATACCGGGACCGTTGTCAGTGATATGCAAGTCCAGTGCCAGTTTGTGCAGGCGCTTGCCGATTGTCACTTTGCGCGCAATACGCGTACGCAACTCGATACGCGCATCGCCTTGTGAGATGCGTTCGCGCAGCGCTTCCGCCGCGTTGCGCACGATATTGAGCAATGCCTGAATAAGCTGCTCTTTATCGCCACGCAAATCGGGCACACTCACGTCGTAATCGCGATCAAGCGTGAGGCCACGCGGAAACTCGGCGAGAATCACAGCGCGCACGCGCTCGCATACTTCGTGAATATTCACGTCGCCAACAATATGCGGATGCCGGTGCGGCTCGAGCAACCGGTCCACCAGGGTTTGCAGGCGATCCGATTCCTTGATGATCACCTGCGTGTATTCCCGCAACTCATCGCGTTCACGCGCGCCCAGCTCGAACTCGAGCAACTGCGCTGCGCCTCGAATGCCGCCAAGCGGATTCTTGATCTCATGCGCGAGGTTGCGAATCAGTTGCTTGTTGACCGCGGTCAGATCGTGAATACGCTCTTCGCGGTCAGTCTTCAAATGCCGTTCGTTTTCGAATAGCTCGAGCAGCACGTAATTCGGTGCGACTTCCAGATACGCCACAATCGCGTGAACATGCAGCGGCTCGCGGCCGGGACGTTCGAGCACGGCGTCGAGATGCGTTGCGTTGAAACGATGATCCGCAATCGACGCAATGGTCGTCACCAGCTCGTCCGCATTGGCGAATAGTTCGGGCCATGACGTTTGAGCCAGTTGCTTGCGCGAACGCTCGAGCATGGCTTCCGCCGACGGATTCGCGAAAGCGATCTTGAGGCTCAACTTGTCGAGCACAAGCACAACCGTGGGCAGCGCTTCCATGCCCGGCAGCAAATGTGTGGCGACGAGCGCAGCGTCGTCGGACAACGAATTGTCGGGAGGACTCTTTCTCGCCTTGATGAGATTCTTGAGAACCATCGTGCAGTGAGACCCCGTCTATAAAACCCCGTCTTGAAACTTGTCAGGAGAAGTGCCGGCGATTAAAAAAAGGGACGGCACGCCGTCCCTTTTTTGATCCTCCGATACTCCTGCTTCGCGTCATGCAACGCACTTCTCCGCAAGACAGCAAACGAAGAAGTACGTGCGCCGTGCAACGCGCTTTACAGCGAGTAGTACATTTCGAACTCGATCGGATGCACAGCCTGGCGATAGCGCTGCAGTTCATTCGTCTTCAGTTCGATATACGCGTCCAGCATGGAGTCGGTGAACACGCCGCCAACCGTCAGGAACTCACGGTCAGCGTTGAGCGCGTCCAGCGCTTCGTCGAGGCCGGCACACACGGTCGGGATCTTTGCATCCTCTTCCGGCGGCAGGTCGTACAGGTTCTTATCGGCTGCTTCGCCCGGGTGGATCTTGTTCTGCACGCCATCCAGACCGGCCATCATCAGTGCCGAGAAGCACAGGTACGGGTTCGCCATCGGATCCGGGAAACGCGTTTCGATACGGCGGCCCTTCGGGTTCGATACGTGCGGAATGCGGATTGAAGCCGAACGGTTCTTCGCCGAGTAAGCGAGCTTGACCGGTGCTTCGAAGTGCGGCACGAGACGCTTGTACGAGTTTGTCGACGGGTTCGTGATCGCGTTCAACGCGCGAGCATGCTTGATAATGCCGCCGATGTAGAACAACGCGAATTCCGACAGACCTGCATATCCGTCGCCGGCGAACAAGTTCTTGCCGTCCTTCCAGATCGACTGGTGAACGTGCATGCCCGAACCATTGTCGCCCACGATCGGCTTCGGCATGAACGTCGCCGTCTTGCCGTACGTGTGCGCTACGTTATGGACGATGTACTTGAGCTGTTGCGTCCAGTCGGCGCGTTGAACCAGCGTCGAGAACTTCGTGCCGATTTCGTTCTGGCCCTGGCCCGCCACTTCGTGGTGGTGCACTTCAACCGGAATACCGATTTGCTCGAGCAACAGGCACATTTCCGAACGGATGTCCTGGAATGTGTCGACCGGAGCAACCGGGAAATAACCGCCCTTCGTGCCCGGACGATGACCTGTGTTGCCGCCTTCGAATTCCATCGACGAGGACCACGGTGCTTCTTCCGAACCGATCTTGACGAAGCAGCCCGACTGATCTGCGCTCCAGCGAACCGAGTCGAAAATGAAGAATTCAGGTTCCGGACCGAAGAAAGCGGCGTCGCCCAGACCCGAGCTCTTCAGGTAGGCTTCAGCGCGCTTTGCCAGCGAGCGCGGATCGCGTTCATAACCTTTGCCATCTGCCGGTTCCACCACGTCGCAGGACATCACGAGCGTCGACTCTTCATAGAACGGGTCGATGAAGGCGGTATCCGCATCCGGGATCAGCAGCATGTCCGACGCTTCGATGCCCTTCCAGCCGGCGATAGACGAACCATCGAAAGCGTGGCCGCTTTCAAACTTGTCTTCGTCGAATGCCGAAACCGGCACCGAAACGTGTTGTTCTTTACCGCGCGTGTCCGTGAAACGGAAATCGACAAACTTGACGTCCTCGTCCTTGACGAGTTGCATGACGTCGGCCACGGATTTGCTCATTACCTATCTCCTGATTAACAAAAGTCGACGAACTCAATTCGCCGCCTAACCGATTCGAAACCATCGGCAGAGTCAAAAGCAGCTTCCATGCCAAGTGCACCATTGTTGCGCTAAGCAGTTGAAGCTGCGCGCTTTTTCGGGGAAGCACCACCACCCTTCAAGGGGCTTACTCGATCAAAATCTCTTAGTTGCGCACATATTCGGTGCATTCGAAACTGAGACCCATAACGTTAGCACTGATTCGGGGCAATTCAAACGCTTCGCACCAGTCCGATGCGTTCTGACGCCTCACCCAGCCACGGTGATCGAAGCACTGGCAGCGAGCTAGAATGCCTGATTAAAATGTCCGATTGGAGACCTCATTCATGAGCACGCTCGAGCAGTTATACGCCCAGGCCACACTTCGCGCCGATCAAAACCAGTTGCCTTACGCAGGCGCCATTCTGCCCGCCGAAGCTTTCGAACTTCTTCAACTCGACCCATCCGTTCGCCTGGTCGACGTGCGCACACGGGCCGAGCTCGATTGGGTTGGGCGGCCGGCCATTGACACCGCACAGTACTCGCACGTGGAGTGGATTCAGTACCCGGGCTCTGTCCCGAACACGGCGTTCATGGAGCAATTGCGCGAGGTGGCCTCGCCTGACACCCCCGTCCTGTTCCTCTGCCGCAGCGCCGCGCGTTCGAAACTGGCCGCGGTCCTGGCTAAGAAGGAGGGTTTCACGAAGGCCTTCGACCTGCTCGAAGGTTTCGAGGGCGACAAGGACGGACAGGGTCACCGCAAAACCGTTTCCGGCTGGTGCTTTCGCGGCCTGCCCTGGATCGGCGCTTAGGTCCTCCGGATGCTGGGGCGAATTCGTGGCTTAGGCCGCTGCGCCCGGTTCGATCTCCACTATCTCGCCACCGAGCGCGGCCACGCCTTCGCGCAACCGGGAGAAAGCGGCATTCGCTGCTTCGGGCTCGCCTTTGACCCCGAGATCAATGTGAGCGCGCCCGAAGACCTCCCCTCGCGCCGCGTCGCCGACGCTTGGCAGGCTGAAGACACGCACTCCGGCGAAATCGTGTTCGATTGACTCCATCAGCGGCGCGATACGCGATTCCGGCAACCCGAAGACAAGCACCGAACGCTCTACATAAGGCGTTGCGTGATGGAGGTCCGCATATTTAGTGTCCAGCACCCATTCAATCATTGGCCATGCCATGACAGGAAAGCCAGGCACGAAATGGATGTTCCCGACCGAAAAACCAGGGATTCGGTTATAGCTGTTCGGAATAATGCTCGCGCCCTTCGGGAACGTGCCCATGTTCAACCGATGCAGGTTCTCCGGCAGGTCAAGATCCACCGGCTTGTCGCCCGCCGTTTCCCTGATCCGCGCCCGGATCAGTTCCGCCGCTTCCGGATGCAACTCAAGCGGCACTCCGAGCGCCGCAGCCGCACATTGACGCGTGTGGTCGTCGGGCGTGGCACCAATCCCACCCGTTGAAAATACGACATCGCCCGACGCGAACGCGCGCTTGAGCGTAGCCGTGATGCGCTCGCGATCGTCGCCAATATATTCCGCCCACTCCAGCGACAATCCCCTCGCTGACAACAATTCGATAACTTTTGGTAGATGCTTGTCGGTCCTTCGACCGGACAATATCTCGTCACCAATGATGATCATGCCAAAGCCCATGAATGCTCCCTGATCTTGAAATTAGCCGGAAATTCGAAACTCGGCCGGTGCGCCGGGACCGCTCAGCGGAGGCGACACAGCAGTAGTTTCCGTCCGCAAGCGCTCCAGCGCATGCAGGCAATAGTGCGCGAACCAAAGCGCCGAAAAAACGAGGATGAATGCGTAGATCCAGATAGTTGCCGCCGCGACGACCGGAAACAACGGCAACAGCCAGACCGACCACGCCCAAAGCATGGTCGGCAACGATCCCAGCAGCCCGCTGATCACGCCGATCCCGAACAACGGCCAGCGCGCACGACGCACGATAGTCCGGCGCTCCTCCGCGCTAGCGTGCAACGCTAACGCGTCGTAAGTCATGACGCGATAAGTCAGCCAGCCCCACAGAACAGGCGGAATGATCGCGAAAAACGGCGGGATCAGCCACAGCGGCAATGTCACGACCAGCAGCACGAGACACACGACCGTGGTGATCACTGAATGCCCAAGACTCCCGTACCAGGAGCCCCCGCGTCGCATTTCAAGCGACGCGTACTGACGCCGCGTCAGCAGCTTGATCACCGAAGGCATTGAAAGCGTCGCAATGAGCAACAAAATGGTCACGACGATCAACGGAATCGCCATGATCACGATAAAAAACGGCGCAATTACCGCATGTAGGGACGAAAATCCGATCGAATCGAACAAGCGGTACATGGCGGAAGTGAGTGCCCAGCCATCAAGCCAGTTACGCGCGGCGCCTGTCAGCGTTTGCCAGAAAAACCACAGGAGGGCGCCCCATGCAACGGTCGCCACAGCGAACGGCATGAACGTCAGCCACAGCATCCTCGGGTGAAAAGCGTTCGCGAGCGCGCGCACGAACGAACGCAGCAAGTCATTCATGCAAAGGTCGTCTGAAAGGGAAAGAAGACAGGATAAACCACTGAGTGCATGGCGCGCTGCTCGTCCGTTCGGCTAACGCTGCCAGTCAAAACGACTTCGCCGGCTGGAAGCCGGCGAAGAGGACTGAGACGCTACAAACTGAGCAGGTTCAAACAAAATACATACGCTCAGACAGGAGCTCCTGAACGAGCCGATTTTGATCAAGCACGGCGGCCTAAACGGCGGCTGCGTCCGAATCCGAACCCGGCGCACGGGTCGCCCGATGCGACACGATGCGCTCGCCAATGCGCTTGAACGCAAGCCAGTGCTGCTCGATGAAACCATCGCCGTAATTGCGTCCAGGCTTGTCGGCCTCCGCCAGCTGATCGCGAATGCCGGTCGGCTCGAGCTCCCGGTTCCACGA
>NZ_JAQGMM010000668.1 GCF_028292365.1 Caballeronia sp. | reverse complement strand
CCTTCCTGCTCGCGCACCACGTCGCCTAGCAGGCGGCCGAGATAGCGGATGTCTTCGAAAAGCGGCTGGTCCTTGTTGTCGCGTGCGCGCGAGGGAGCTTTGCCGTTCTTCGTGCTTTTCGTCGGCGCAGGCACTGGAGCAGCCGCAGCGCGGCCGTTGGCCACGCGTTTAGTCGTTCCGGCCGCAGCCGTTTTCACGGGGGCGGCGGTTTTGGACGCCTTGCTGGCAGTAACGGTAGCGGCGGCTGCGCGGCTACGAACGGCGGGCGCCGTGGCGGGCGCGGCGGAAGAAGCATCCTTAGATACAGCGTTGCGGCGGGGGCGGGCGTTGCGCGCCGATCCGGGAGACGTCACGTTGAATTCCTCTTGAAAGCCAGAGACAGGATACCGAGGCGGCCGGGCGCCAGAAAAGACAAAAGGGCGCGAGACCGCCGGCCGGTGCGACGTTCGACTGCTTTGCCATGCCTCATTACACCGTAGCGGACGAAACCCGAGATTACGAGGGCGCCCAACCGGGTCCACACGATAAAATGCGTGCCCCGGCGATGCCGCGCGATGCGGCACACCCTTGCTGTCTCCGTCCTGCCGCCTTGCTCGAAGCCCGCGCCGTGGCGTTCGGGCGCGGGGTCCGACTGTAATTGGGCAATGGCGTGCGTGCTACCATTGTTTGTTATCCATCCCGTCATCCGATTGACTCTGCAATGAACTCCGAGACGCCTTCCACGCCACCGCCCGACACTCTGGTCATTGCCTCGCGGGAAAGCCGTCTAGCCATGTGGCAGGCTGAGCACGTGCGGTTTGCGCTGCACAAATTATATCCATCTTGCGACGTCAAAATCCTCGGAATGACGACACGCGGCGATCAGATTCTCGACCGGACCTTATCGAAGGTCGGCGGCAAGGGCCTGTTCGTCAAGGAACTGGAAGCTGCGCTGGCCGACGGCCGCGCCGACCTGGCCGTGCATTCGCTGAAAGACGTGCCCATGGAACTGCCTGACGGTTTCACGCTAAGCACGATCCTCGAACGCGAAGATCCCCGCGATGCCTTCGTTTCACCGCACTATGCGTCGCTTTCGGAACTACCCGAAGGCAGCATCGTGGGAACGTCCAGCTTGCGCCGCGAAGCCATGTTGCGTATGCAGTTCCCTCATCTCGACGTCCGCCCGTTGCGCGGTAACCTCGATACGCGGCTTGGCAAACTTGATCGCGGCGATTACGCGGCAATCATCCTCGCCGCCGCTGGTTTGAAACGCCTTGGCCTCGAGTCACGGATTCGTGCGAATTTGCCGGTCGAAATCAGCTTGCCGGCTGCTGGGCAGGGCGCGCTGGGTATCGAGATCCGCGCCGGCCGCGACAATCTCGCTGCGTGGCTCGCGCCCTTGCACCATGAGGCGACGGCCGCTGCCGTCGAAGCTGAACGGATGGTGTCGCGCTCGCTAGGCGGCAGTTGCGAAGTACCGCTCGCGGCCTATGCCGACTGGCGCGACGGCGTGCTGCATTTGCGCGGTTGTGTATCGACGGTCGACGGCACGCGGGTCTTGCGCGCCGAAGGCTCCGCCCGTGCCGCCGACGTTCAGGCCGCGCTGGATCTCGGCAGCCGCGTGTCGGCTGAACTGGAAGCGCAGGGCGCAATGGAGATCGTCCGTGAGTTGAGCACCGCGAGCGGCGCGCGTATTCCTCCCGCTCCTCCATCTGTCTCGCCTGCCGACTGATGGCGAGCACTCCAGGATCCGCCCATTCATCGGCGCAAGGGCCAGCGCAGCCGCCCACGCAGCGACCGGCTGTTGTCGTCACGCGTCCCCTGGGCCAGTCAGCCGCGTTGCTGGCGTTACTCGAGCGCGCCGGTTTCGAATCAATCGAGTTTCCGCTCATCGATATTGGTCCGGTGACCGATGCCGCGCCGCTGCACGCAGCGCTCGGCGAGTTGTACGCGCCCGCGCCGCTTGGCTTTGCGCTGGTGGTGTTCGTATCGCCGAATGCAATCGATCACGCGTTCGCCGCGCTCAATTCAGCGTGGCCTTTGCAGATTCCCATTGGCGTAGTCGGCCCCGGCAGCGTAGCCGCGCTGGGCCGGCAAGGCGTGACGGCGCCGGTTTACACGATCATCAGTCCGGCGACCGGTGCAACGGTGACCGAAACACCCACGGACCCCCGTTACGATTCCGAGGCGTTGTATGCGGCTATCGAAGCGCATTTCGGGCTCGATGGTCTCAAGAACAAACGTGTACTGATCGTGCGCGGTGATGGCGGCCGTGAATGGCTGGCGGACGCGCTCAGCGCTGCGGGCGCGAACGTGGAGAAGGTCGCGGCGTACCGGCGGATCGTGCCGGAGCCGTCCATGCGCGACTGGGAGCGCATCCACGCATTGCTCGCCGGCGTTCCGCACGCGTGGCTGCTGACGAGCTCGGAAGGCGTGCGCAACCTTGAAGAACTCGCCCGCGAGCATCTCACTGTCGATGAAACCATCACGCTCAAACGCGCGCCGCTGGTGAGCCCGCATCCGCGTATTGCCGAAGCCGCGCGGCAAGCGGGTTTTGATAGGATTACGGTGTCCGGCGCTGGCGATGAGCGTATCGTGCAGGCGCTTGGCGGCATCTTCGCGAAACAACAAGAACCTGAACAACAATCCGACGCGCAGGTTGCAAAAGCGCAGGAACATGGATACAAGGCCTCGACGGCAGCGCCGTTCAGCCAGTCCAGTCAAACCAACCAGGAGCCCGCGCCGACGGATTCCAGGCCGGCTTCAACGCCGGCTCACCAACCGGCTCAATCACGCATGACTGATTCGAACGATTCAAGTAAAACCGCCTCGCAGTCCGCTACGTCGACTCCGCCCCCGGCGTCGAACCCGCCGAACACGCCGTTCACGCCCTACGAGTCTCAGCCGCCGAAACAGCGTGGCGGTGGCGCGGGCACTGCGCTGTTGTGGCTGGTGCTGCTGATTGTCGTGGTGGTCGCGGGCGTAGGCGGATTCATGCTCAACCGCAAGTTCGATCAGCGCGACGCGCAATTCGCGCAACGTCTGCAAACGAACGACACGCAAACGGCTGCGTTGCGCGCACAGGCCGATCAGGCCGCCAGTTCCGTGTCCGCCATCAACACGCAGATCATCCAGTTCCAGGGCAAACTCACCGACGCGCAGGCGCAAAGCCAGGCACTGCAACAGCAATACCAGGATCTGGCGAGCAATCGCGACGACTGGACGCTCGCTGAAGTCGAGCAGATTCTCTCGAGCGCGAGCCAGCAGTTGCAGCTCACCGGCAACGTGCAGCTTGCGCTGTTCGCGCTGCAAAGCGCGGACACGCGCCTGGCCGCGACCACGGGTCCGCAGATCGTGACGATCCGCAAGGCTATCGCGCAGGACATGGACAAGCTGCGCGCAACGCCGTCCACCGATCTCACCGGGCTGGCCATCAAGCTGGACACGGCAATCGATCAGATCGACTCCCTGCCGCTGGCGGGCGAAGCGCCGATCACGCCGGCCACGGCGCACGCCGATACGCCGCGTGACACTGCCGCGATCGCAGCCAAGACGGGCCAGCCGGTTTGGAGAGTGTGGCTGGAGCAGATTGCCAGCGGTATTGGGCAGCAGTTGTCGAGTCTTGTGACAGTGCGTCGTATCGATAACGCCGACGCCATGCTTGCGTCTCCTGATCAAGGTTATTTCGTGCGCGAAAACGTGAAGCTGCGTTTGTTGTCGGCGCGTTTGTCGTTGTTGTCGCGCAGTGAACCCGCGCTCAAGTCGGACCTTCATGCCGCGGACACCGCGCTCGGCCGGTATTTTGATCAGTCGTCGGGCAAGGTCAAAGCGGTTCGTACGCTCTTGCAGCAAGTCGATCAGGCGTCGCTCGCGGTCACCGTGCCCGATCTGAACGCGAGTCTCGCGGCGGTCCACCAGTTCAAGCGAGGCGGATGATGACGATGCGCGGACTCATCTGGTTTGTACTGCTGTTCGCGGCAGCTGCGGGCCTGGCGCTCGTTGGCGTCTTCGACGGCGGGCAGGTGCTGCTGGTCATGCCGCCTTATCGCGTGGATATATCGCTGAATCTGTTCGTGGTGGCGCTGGTCGTATCGTTTATCGTGATCTACGCCGTGCTCCGTGCCGTTCGCAGCGTGCTGAAAATGCCGCAGCGGGTGTCGGCGTACCGGACCCGCTCGCGGCTCGCGAAGGCAAATGCCGCGTTGCGCGATGCCATCGGCCACTTGTATGCGGGGCGTTTTTCCAAGGCGGAGAAGTCGGCGCGCGATTCCCTGACCGTCGATGAAAACACCGGTGCCGCCGGGCTGATTGGCGCCAAGGCGGCGCACGAGATGCACGAGTATGCGCGTCGCGACGAATGGCTCGCCAAGGTGCAAGACAGCGACTGGCAGGACGCGCGTTTGATGGCAACGGCCGACATGCGCGCCGATGGCCGGGATGCAGATGGTGCGCTGGTTGCGTTGACCGAGATGCAGGCGCAGGGTGGCCGGCGGCTGCATGCGCAGCAGATCGCGTTGCGCGCGCAGCAGCAGTTGAAGAACTGGGGCGAAGTGCTGAAGCTGGTCAAGACGCTGGAGAAACGCGAGGCGCTGCATCCGGCGGTCGCGGTGCGTTTGCGTCAGGTCGCGGCGGAAAACCTGCTGCGTGACCGGCGACATAACCCGGACGCGTTGCTGGAGTTCTGGCAGTCGTTATCGGCGACCGAGCGGCAATCGCCTCGTCTTGCCGACCTTGCCGCCGAACTGCTGATCGCGCTTGATAGAAGGAATGACGCACGCAAGATTGTTGAGGAAGCGTTGAATCACAATTGGGACGCGCGGTTGTTGCGGCGGTACCCGGATTGCGCGTCGCCGGGCGACGCATTGCCGTTGATCCAGCGCGCCGAAGCATGGCAGAAGGAGCGCACCGAAGACGCGGACCTGATGTTCACGCTTGGGCGGTTGTGCCTGCATCAGCAGTTGTGGGGTAAGGCGCAGGCGTTCCTGGAATCGGCACTGAAACTTGCGGACAACGAACCGTTGAAGATTCGCACGCATCGGGCGCTGGCCCGTTTGCACGAACAACTCGGCGATAGCGAAAAGGCCAGCCTGCATTATCGCGAGAGCGCGCTGGCCATGAACGTGGTTTGAGTTTTGCGGGCTTTGAAGAAACCGCGGGCTTCTCTTAAAGATAAGAGGCCCGCGGTTTTTTATTGCGGCATCGACCGTCGGCCCACCGCGTTGGTTTTACGTGCCGCCGCGCCCGGATGCGGCACGCTGGGCGCCACGGGTAACGCGGTCAGCGCGGTGTCATCGGTAGGCGAGAGCAGCATGTTTAGCGAGAGCACATCGCTATCGGTCAGGCTGGCCGTTGATGCCTTCAGCTTGAGCGAGTTGATCAGCGTGTCATAGCGGGCTTTCGCGAGATCGCGCCGTGCCGAAAAGAGCTGGTCCTGCGCGTTGAGCACATCGATGTTGATTCGCACGCCCACCTGATACCCCAGCAAGTTCGATTCAAGCGATGTCCGCGCGGATTGTTCAGCGGTTTCGAGTGCGCGGACCTGTGCAAGTCCACTCGATACCCCCAAAAATGCCTGCCGCGCCGATAACGCCGCCGAACGCCGCGCCGCGTCCAGATCCGCTGCCGCCTTGTCTTCCAGCGCCAGCGTCTGGCGCACGCGGCTTTGCGTGGCGCCCCCTTCGTACAACGGAATGGTGAGCTGAACGCCGACGGTCGCGTTGGTGTAATACGCGCCGTAATTACCCAGTTCGGCTGCAGCTGCCGGTACCTCGGGCGAGATCGTATTCGCGCCGCTGCCGAAACCGCCGCCGAAATTCCCGCCGAAGTTGCCGGCGCCTGCCGCCCCCAGGCTGTTTTTCCCGTAACTCGCGATCAGATCCAGCGTCGGATAGTGGCCGGCCTTCGCCTTCAATGTCTCGCGCTGCGAGTTCGCCACGGCCAGTTGCTTGAGCACGACCTGATAGTTCGCGTCGCGCGCCATCTCGACCCATTGCTGCATGTCGGCGGGAACGGGCGGTGGCAGCGTCACGCCGCGCGCAAGGCCATCCACGCGCGTCACCGGATGCCCGACGATTTGTTCCAGCGCCGCCAGCTTCATTTCGAGATCGTTCAGGGCCGCAATTTCCTGCGAGATCGCCTGATCGTATTTGGCCTGGGCTTCGTTGGTATCGGTGATGGTCGACTGGCCGACATCGAACGAGCGTTTCGCCGATTCAAGCTGCTCGGCAATCGATGCCTTTTGCGAGCGTACGATCGTGACGCTGTCCTGCGCGGAAAGGGCATCGAAATAAGCCTGGCCGAGCCGCACGATCAGATCCTGACGGGCGGCGGCGAACTGCGCCTGAGCGGACGTCAGGGCAATCTGGCCTTGTTGATACCCTTGCCAGCTCGCGACGTTGATGAGCGGTTGCGTGAGCGAAACGGTATAACCGTTGCTGTTCCCCGTCGTCGCAGGGAAGCCGCCGCCAAGTTCCGTGCGCTGCTCGCTGGCGGTCACCGATGCCGAGAGTTGCGGCAACAGTTTCGCGCGGGCTTGGGGCAATTGCTCGCTGTCGGCGGTGAGACCGGCGCGCGCGCTCTGGAGCTGCGCGTCGGTTTCAAGCGCTTCGTCGTAGAGCTGGTTGAGACTCACAGCCGAAGCCGGCGAGCATGCAAACCCGGTGCCGAGACTGCATAGCGCGAGTGCGAACATCGGGCGCATGGGATTCGTCCGGGACCGGTAAGCGAAAGGGGAGAACGACTAAAAAGACAGCGCGAAAGCGGTCGGATCAGTACGTGGGAACGGCCGGGTCGACCTGACGCGACCATGCGTCAATACCGCCGAACAGGTTGAACACCTGCGTAAAGCCGCGGGATTCCAGGAACATGCCGACTTGCGCGCTACGGGCGCCGTGGTGGCAGATGCAGACGATCTGCGCTTCGTCGTCCAGTTCTTCGCTGCGCGCGGGGATATCGCGCATCGGAATGGCGACAATGTTGGCGAGCTTGGCGGTTTCAATTTCCCACGGTTCGCGGACGTCGAGCAGGACAGGGGCGGGACGCGATGTATCGGCGAGCCATTCGGCCAGTTCGGGTGCGGACAGATTTTGCATGGGATTCCGGTGAAAGTGGTTAGCGACAGCGAGCCGGGCGGCCCGATGGTGCTATCCGCACAAACAAAGGTGCAGCTTGCAACGTGATGCTTCGGACTCGCCGCAGAGACGGCGAAACTAACGCCAGCGCGAGTCCGAACCTGAAACGAGGTCGTATCAGAACTTGAAGCGCGACGGCTGCACGGCGTTCTTGAGCGGCGGGATCAGCGTTTCGAAAATATCGGCGACGCGGAATTGCTTTTCGTCCACGCGCGTAATGATCTGCGCTTTCATGACCGGCGCGCCGCCGACAAACGCCGCCAGCCGGCCGCCAATCTTCAACTGATCGAGGAATTCCTGCGGCATGACCGGGAGACCGCCCGAGACGCAGATCACGTCGTAGGGTTCGCTTTCTTTCCAGCCCAACGCGCCGTCACCGAGCACGACCTGCGCATTCGATACGCCGTTCGCGGCCAGGTTTTCCGCGGCCAGCTTCGCGAGTTCGGGCTCGATTTCGATGGTGGTCACCGAACGGCCGCGCGCAGCGAGCAACGCCGCCATGTAGCCAGAACCAGCGCCGATCTCGAGCACGACTTCGTGCTTTTTCACGGCGAGTTCCTGTAGCACCCGCGCTTCGACTCGCGGAAACAGCATGTGTTGACCGGTGGGCAGCGGAATTTCGAGATCCGCGAACGCGATGTTGCGATACGCGGCCGGAACGAAGTTTTCACGCTTGACGATCGACAGCAGGTTCAGGACGTCCTGGTCCAGCACATCCCAGGGACGGATCTGCTGTTCGATCATGTTGAAACGCGCTTGCTCGATGTTCATGTTCAGTCTGCGGGTCGATCGACCGTTGGGGTGGAGTTGACGTAACGGATTGACGCAAATGCAACGCCGGAAATAAGGCGAAAATCGAGAGAGATTGTAGCAAATCACCGGCGGCTTACGCTGGCGTGTGTGGCGAGCCCGGCGTGGCGGGGTGTCGCGGGACATTGCGGCGACGGGTCAGTGCGGCAAGCGAACGTCCAGTTTGAGCGTGACCAGCCGCGCAAACAATATAAATCCTGTCGATACCAGTACGTTGTACACCCCTTGCAGCCCGAGCCAATCGAGTCCGAGATACACCCAGCAACCGGCCAACGCACACACCGCATACGGTCGCGAGTCGCGCAGGATCAGCGGCACCTCGTTGCACAGCACGTCCCGCATGATGCCGCCGAAGACCCCCGTCACCACGCCCATCATGGCCGCTGTGAACGCGGGCATCTGCGCATCGAGCGCGATTGACGTCCCGGAAATGCTGAACAGGCCCAGTCCGATGGCGTCTGCAATCAGCAACGCGCGCTGGTCGAACAGGCGTGTGGTCGTGCGCAGCAGGAATGGCGCAAAAATCGCCATGAGGAAAATGACGATCACATAGTCCTGATGCTGGACCCAGTAGAACGGCCGGCGCGACAGCAGCACATCGCGCATCGTGCCGCCGCCAAAAGCGGTGGCGAGCGCCACCAGGAAGGCTCCGACAACATCCAGCCGGCGCTTTCTCGCTTCGATCAACCCCGAAATTGCATACGCGAAGATCGCGAACGCCTCCATGATCGAGATGGCCAGCGTGAGCCTGGGATGCACGGTCACGGTCCCTTTCGCTGGTCGCGCTGGTCGCGTCGGTTGTCGGCATCATGAGACCGGTGATCCCGGTCCTGCGGATGACTGTGATGCTGTGGTGAGCTGGCCGGCTGGAGCAGCACGAGCACGGCGCCCTCACCGCCATCGTGCGGCCGCGCCTGACAGAATGCGATCACTTCCTCTTTTTGCACGAGCCACGCGCGCACTTTGCCCTTGAGCACCGGTTCGCGTCCGATCGACCCCAGTCCCTTGCCGTGAATCACGCGCAGGCAGCGCAGCCCGCGTTTCACCGATTCGCGGATAAATTCCGACAGCGCCTCGCGCGCCTCCTCGCGCCGCATGCCGTGCAGGTCGAGTTGCGCCTGCACGATCCAGGCGCCACGCCGGAGCTTGCGCACTACTTCCTGCCGCACGCCGTGGCGGCAATAGGAGAGTGAGTCGTCGGTATCGAGCAGGCTTTCGGGATCGAACTCGTCGGAGAGCGCTTCGTGCAGGACGGCTTCTTCGTCCAGGCGCGTCTGCAATGGCAGCGGCAACGGCGGCACGCGCGGCAGCGGCATGCGGGGCGGGACTTTCAGCGGCGCTACTTCGCCGATCGAACGACGAAAAACATCCGCGTCCGCCACGGCTTCGCGCTCGGCGATCACGGCCGCCGCTCGTTGTAGCTTGCGTTTGACCGCGGCGGCCTCGAGGGAGCTGCGCAACGCGCCGAGCCCGGCGAGGCCATCGCGTTTCAAGGCCGCCGACAATTCTTCCGGCGTCGGCGCAGCGGCTTTCGGCGGAGCGGCGGCCGTATTAGACGCAGACGCGGACGCGGCGTCGCGCTGGCGTTTCGCCTTGGGTTCGTTCGGATGGGGCAGGTTCTTGGGCATTGCACGGCAGAAGAAAATGCACGGCGGCGGAACACAGTTCACACCGCTTTCGGAAACCCTTTTTAACATGGGAAGGGGAAAAATCGGCGCGGCGGGTGTTTTCTCATTCGTTTTCATTCAGCATCGACCGCGCTCGAAACGAAAACGCCGGCCGAATCCAGAGGATCGCGACCGGCGTTTGTTTGTGCCCGGCATGCCAATTCGGGCCATACCGAGGCGTACTCAAGCGGCGCGGAAATTCGTGTGAATCAGGCGCCGCCTCTCCCGCTGCTTACCGTTCCGCTTCGGCGCTCATCGAGTGCACGGCCGGATTTTCGTCGATGCTTTCAAGATAACGTTGTGCATCGAGTGCGGCCATACAGCCAGTGCCCGCGCTAGTGACAGCCTGGCGATAGATGTGATCCTGCACGTCACCGGCGGCGAACACGCCCGGAATGCTCGTGCCCGTCGCGTTGCCCTGCAGGCCGCCGTGGGTAATGATGTAGCCGTTTTTCATCTCGAGTTGGCCAACGAACAGGTCCGTATTCGGCTTGTGACCGATCGCGACAAACACGCCCTGCAGCGGTACGTCGCTGGTCGTGCCGGTTTCGGTGCATTTGATGCGCAAGCCGGTCACGCCGGACGCGTCACCCGTGACTTCGTCCAGGACGTGGTTCCATTTGATGTCGACCAGACCTTCCTTTTCCTTCGCGAGCAAGCGGTCGATCAGAATTGGCTCGGCGCGGAACTTGTCGCGGCGATGGACCACAGTCACCTTCCTGGCGATACCCGCCAGGTACAGCGCCTCTTCCACGGCCGTATTGCCGCCGCCGATCACCGCGACTTCGCCGTTTTTGTAGAAGAAACCATCGCACGTTGCGCACGCGGACACGCCCTTGCCCATGAACGCTTCTTCGGAAGGCACGCCCAGATATTGCGCCGATGCACCCGTCGCAATGATCAGCGAGTCGCAGGTGTACTCGCCCGAGTCGCCGATCAGGCGGATAGGCCGTTCGGTCAGCTTGGCGGTGTGGATGTGATCGAAGACAATTTCAGTGTTGAAGCGCTCGGCGTGCTCCAGCAAACGCTGCATCAGTTCCGGACCTTGCACGCCCAATGGGTCGCCGGGCCAGTTTTCGACGTCGGTGGTGGTCATGAGTTGACCGCCTTGCGCCAGGCCCGTGATCAGCAACGGCGACAGGTTGGCACGCGCCGCGTAGACAGCGGCGGTGTAGCCGGCGGGGCCGGAACCGAGAATCAGCACTTTTGCGTGTTTGGGCGAAGACATGAGAGCAATCCGTTGTGGTTAGGGCCGAACCGTTGATCTGCGTTGATCCGATCAGCGATTCATATCGAGTAGAGTGCGCGGACAGTGGAAAAGTCGCTCGTGGCGGCGAACCGCATGCCACGCACTGCTGCTAATGACCTGTAGTTAGGTGCGAGTTCGCCATTATAAAGGGGGTAAAGAACGCTCGCCGAGTGATCCTTTCAATCGCGGCCATAGCGCGCCGCAGGGCCTGCAGCGTGTAACGCGTGTGTTACAGGGTGAAACCGCAGACCATTTTTGCTCGATCATCGCAACGCAGCGTTTACAATGCGTCATTAAACCTGTCGACCCGCTGCACGCCGTGCGGCGGGTCAGAAAGCCTTACGGATCAATGGCAAAAGCTACCTATTCTGCAAGCGCGCAGGCATTGCCGCACCGCATGTCGCGCCTTTTCACCGAAATTCGATGGATCTTGCAGGTCGCGCTCTGCGTGTTCCTGCTCATGGCGCTGGTGAGTTACAGCCGCCACGATCCAAGCTGGACCCACGCCGCGCAAGTCGACCAGATCGCCAACTGGGCCGGCCGCGTGGGCGCGTGGACAGCAGACCTTCTGCTGCTTTTGTTCGGCCTGTCCGCCTATTGGTGGGTCGTGCTGCTGGTGCGGCGGATCATCGCGAATTATCGACGGATCACGAATCACGAAACGGCTGATGAAGCGCCAGTGAAAGATCGCACGTGGCTGGCCGAGGCGTTTGCGTTCGTGCTGGTGCTGGCGGCGAGCGACGGCCTGGAAGCGCTGCGGATGTGGTCGCTCAAGGTGCAAATGCCACGTCCAAACGCATCGGGCGGCGTGATCGGTGAGGCAATTGCGCATGGGATGTCCCACGCGCTGGGTTTCACCGGCGCCACGTTGTTCCTGCTGATTGCGCTGGCGATCGGCTTGTCGCTGTATTTCAA
>NZ_JAQGMM010000665.1 GCF_028292365.1 Caballeronia sp. | reverse complement strand
TTAAATCCTTTGCTGAATCGCTTGGCGACCACAGCGTGGAGGGCATCTCCATTCTGGTGGCGGAGCCGGCGCGGTTGACGCAAGCACTCATCTATACGATGGTCGCGCTGGTCGTGAGCGGGCTCGTTTGGTCGTTCGTTGGCCGGGCTGACGTGATCGTCACGGCGCAGGGCACGCTCTCGCCCGAGTCAGAAGTACGCCGGTTCTATGCGCCGATAGATGGCGAACTGGCCGATGTTTATATCGCGGAAGGGCAGCCGGTTTCGAAAGACGATGTGGTTGCACGGCTCAACGCACGGGGCGCGATCCAGGCCGCCACCAACGCGCTGGAAGCGCAATTGAAACTCGATGACGCCGAGCGTGACTGGAAAGAATTCCCCGAAAAAAAGCTGCTGATGGAGCGTAAGGCGGCGGCGCTGAAAGACCAGATGGAAGTAGAAGAGCACTTGCATCAGACACGCGTGGCCGAAGGGACGAGCAAGCTGGCCGAGGGACAGAAAGCGCAACTCGCGGAGGCGCGTACCGAGCTGGATAGCGCCCGCCGCACCCGTGACGCGGCCAAGCAGGAGCTGGACCGCTACGCGCGCCTGCTGGCGTTGCCGGGCGGCGGCGGGGTGTCGGAGATCCAGGTCGAAAGCAAACGCAACGCTTATATGGAAGCGGATAACGCGACACGGATTGCTCAATCGAAACTCACGGAACTCGATTTCCGCCTTAGCCACGAATATTCCCAGGCCAAAGCGCAGCTTGAAACCAGCGGCCAGGAATCGATCAGCCTGAAGCTGCAATACGAGTCGGCCATGCGGGAAATCGCGAGCGCGGGCGACAAGCTGCGGCTGCAATTGCAAACCGCGAGGCTTGTCGCCGAAGCGGCGGACCGCATCCGCTTCGAGAATATCGATAAGGATAACTTCCTGCTGATCCTGGCGCCGGTGTCGGGTGTCATCACGGACGTCACGTCGACACAGCCCGGCGACAAGATCCAGGCCAACACCCCGCTAGGGGGCATTGCACCCAAGGACGCACGGCCGGTGCTGAAGATCGAGATAGCCGAACATGACCGCGCGTTCCTGCGTGAGGGGCAGGCGGTCAAGCTCAAGTTCAACGCGTTTCCGTATCAGCGCTACGGGGTGGTCGACGGCACGCTCGAATTCATCTCGCCCGCGACGAAACCGTCGCCGGAGACCAAACAGCCGGTCTACGAAGGACGCGTCACGCTCGCCCGTGACTATTACCAGGTGGCGGATACGCGCTACCCGCTGCGCTACGGCATGACGGCGACGGCTGAGATCGTGGTACGCGAGCGGCGGCTGATCGATCTTGGTCTTGATCCGTTCCGGCAAGTGGCGGGCTGACGGTGGCGACGCCCATCGACTGCTTTTCATGTTTAAAAAGGGGCATAAAAAATGACGGCGATTGTGCGAATAGACGATGAAGTCGTCGATGCCGATGAGTTCATCCGGGTGTTGAAACTGACCGGGCAATTCGAGGGGCTCGTCGAGCAACTCGTGCGCGACAAGCTCACCGTACGCGCGGCGAAGAAGCAGCGTGTAGATGTGTCCGACGATGAGATCCAGGTGCGCGCCGATCAGTTCAGGCGCGTGCGCGGCCTGCACCGCGCCGCCGACATGAACCGTTATCTCGACGCGCTCGGCGTGAACCTCGACGAGTTCGAGGCGTTCATCACAGACACGCTCTATCAGGAGAAGATGCTCGAACAGATTGGTGGCGACGCCGACGTGGAGGCTTTTTTCAAGCTGAATTCACCGCGCTTCGACAGCGTGGAGATCAGTCATATCGTGCTTGAAACACCGAGTCAGGCGAAGGAAATGATCTCCTATTTGCAGGACGATCCCGACAGCTTCACGGAGATGGCGCGAGAACATTCGATTGCCGATACCCGCGAGCAGGGTGGCGTGCTTGGCAAGGTGTTGCGCGGGTCGCTCGCTCCCGAGATTGAAGCCAAGGTGTTCAATGCCGCGGCCGGTGACCTGCTCGGACCGTTCCCCACGCCCGACAGCACCGCTTACGAAATCTTTGCAGTGATGGCGAAACGTCCGGCCGAGCTGGATGCGGACGTCGCGTCGGAAATTCGCCGGTTGTTGCGCGAGCAATGGCTTCAGGCGCGGGCGCAGGAACACATTATCGAAGCACGCTAGGGCGTCGCGCACGACAGGAGGCGAGCATATGGACGTACCGCAGAAACTCGATTCCCTGGCCGCGTTCCTGGCGACCGTGGAGATTCTGTCGCCGTTTACTGCGCAGGAAATCGACCAGCTGGCCGAGCACGCGGAGACGCGATTTCATGCGTTCGGGGAGACCGTCTGCAACGCGGGTGACGCGGCGGACGGACTATTCGTCATCAAGGCCGGCTCGGTGCGCATCTTCACGGAGGAGAACGGCAAGGAGATCAGCATGGGCGTGCGCCGCGAACGCGAAGTGTTCGCGGACATTGCCATGTTGCGCGAGTATCGGCATGAGTCGTCGGTGCGTTCGTCGGGCAAGACCGAATTGCTGTTTATTCCACGCCGCGTAATCGAGCCAATCGTGGCGAGTAATCCGGCGGCGCTCGCGTTCGTCACGAGCTATGTCGCGATCAGTTCGGCCGGCGGTTTTGTCGCGAAGCTCTTCGACCTGCGAGGCAAGATCGACAAGGCCGAGCTCGAGGCGTCGGTGCGCAGCGTCGGCGT
>NZ_JAQGMM010000659.1 GCF_028292365.1 Caballeronia sp. | reverse complement strand
GCCGAGTTCGCTGCGGGATTGGCCCCGGTGCCGTGGAAGTCTGAATACGCAGCCGTCTGGTTGACGAACACGCCACCAGTCAAGTTGATCGAAAGCGCTACTCCGCCGCGAATCGCCGCATCGTAGGCTGCTTCGACTACTGCATCGTCTGTGCTGTACACGGAGAACGTGAGCGCACCGTGTTCTGCAGCAATCGATCCCGCCAAATCGAGTGACTGCGCCGTCGAGTCTGTCGCAATGACAAACGAGATTGGACCAAACCACTCCTGCGTGAATTTTGCGGCGTCGGTGCGAACGTCCATTTTCAACATAAGGGGAGAGCGCACGTGGGCATGAGGGAACGCAGGATGAGCAAGCGATTGACTATCCGCCAGCACTTCGCCGAGCTGCCGGGCGTCCGCAATGCGCGCCATCACGCCATCATTCTGAATGGCACCCGTCAACTCGACCGCGCGGGCGGGATCGGAGACGAGCTTTTCGACGGCGGCCGCGAGCGTCTTCGCGACGTCGTCGAAGCTCATGTGGCCTTCGGTGGTGTGGATGCCGTCTCGTGGCACGTAAATGTTTTGCGGCGCCGTGCACATTTGGCCGGAGTACAACGCCAGGGAGAATGCGATATTGCTGGCAACGGCTTTGAGGTTATCGACGGAATCAATCACAATCTGATTGACGCCGGCCTTCTCTGTATAGACCTGCGCCTGGTGTGCATGGCGCTCGAGCCAGTTGCCGTTTTGCGTGCTGCCGGTGAAATCGATCAGCTTGATTTCGGGACGCAGCGCAAGATCCTGAACGAGAGGGCCATCGTCCGCTTCGGTCGCAAGCAGCGTGACCACGTTCGGGTCGAATCCAGCTTCGCGCAGGACGTCGCGAGCGATGCGTACGGTAATAGCCAGCGGCAAGATCGCGCCCGGATGCGGTTTGACGATCACAGTGTTACCCGTGGCCAGATCGGCGAACATGCCCGGATAGCCGTTCCACGTGGGGAATGTGCAGCAACCGAGGACGACGCCCGTGCCGCGCGGCACGACGGTGAAACGTTTGTGCATCGCGAGCGGAGGATTTTTGCCTTGGGGCTTTTCCCAATAAGCGTCGGCGGGAATTCGGCGAAGCTCATCCCATGCGTAGGCCACCGCTTCGAGCGCGCGATCCTGGGCATGCGGACCGCCTGCCTGAAAAGCCATCATGAAGGCTTGTCCGGTCGTGTGCATGACGCTATAGCCGATCTCAAAGCTCGCCTTGTTCAGTCGGGTCAATATTTCGAGGCTTACACCCACCCACGCGTCAGGACTGGCCGCACGCCATTGACTTTGAGCCGCGACGGATGCGGCCAGCAGCGTGTCGACGCTCGCCTTGGGATAACGAATCCCGAGCGCGATCCCAAAGGGCGAACGCTCATTGCCAACCGTTTCGCCGCTGGTCGGCTGGTCCAGATCGAACGTCCGGTTCAGGTGTGCTTTGAAGGCTGCCTCGCCGTCCGGATTTGCTGTTTCGCCGTACACTTTGGGACTTGGCATCTCGGGAAACGGTGTCCAGTAGGCACGGGTTGCAATGGCGGCAAGCGCTTGATTAAGCGTCGCTTCGTGCTTCGTGAATAGTGGATGTGTCATGGCGGCAGGGGAAGAGTGACGATGATGGACGCTCGGTCAATTAATTGACCGACCGGTTGGTTTGCGAATTTTAGCATTTTCGAGACGCGTGCGCGAAGCGTTTTTCGCGCGAGTTCACATAGGAGGAATAAATGGCTTACGAGAATCTATTGACCGAAGTCCGCGGACGAGTCGGCTTGATCACGCTAAATCGGCCTAAGGCGCTGAACGCGCTAAACGATGCCCTGATGGATGAACTTGGCATCGTGCTGAAGCAATTCGATGCCGACGAGAACATCGGCGCTATCGTGCTGACCGGAAGCGAAAAGGCGTTTGCAGCCGGGGCGGACATCGGCATGATGGCCGGCTATTCCTATATGGACGCGTTCAAGGGCGACTACATCACGCGCAATTGGGAAACGGTGCGCACTATTCGCAAGCCAATCATTGCCGCGGTGTCAGGCTTCGCGCTTGGTGGTGGCTGCGAACTGGCCATGATGTGCGACATCATCATTGCCGCCGATACCGCAAAGTTCGGTCAACCTGAGATCAAGCTTGGCGTGATCCCAGGTGCCGGCGGCACGCAGCGCCTGCCGCGCGCAGTGTCGAAGGCGAAGGCAATGGACATGTGCCTGACCGCACGCATGATGGATGCCGAGGAGGCAGAGCGCGCAGGGTTGGTATCCCGCGTTGTTCCGGCGGCAAGCTTATTAGATGAAGCAATGGAAGCCGCATCGACAATCGCGAGCTTCTCACTGCCAGCGGTAATGATGGCGAAGGAATCCGTTAATCGCGCCTATGAATCGACGTTGGCAGAGGGAGTTCACTTCGAGCGGCGCATGTTCCATTCGCTCTTCGCCACTGAAGATCAAAAGGAAGGAATGGCCGCGTTTGTCGAGAAGCGGAAACCGGTTTTTAAGCATCGTTGAAATTCTTTTCATGAACCCCTTGCGCGAGTGAGAAACGGGCACTAGAATTCCGTTCCTTCGCTTCACGAAGAGGCGAAGGGAAGTGAGAAAGTGCAGGGCGTGTGTCGCTTAAGAGGA
>NZ_JAQGMM010000643.1 GCF_028292365.1 Caballeronia sp. | reverse complement strand
TTGAAGAGCTGGCGGTCCCGCGAAACGAGCGCCATCTGCACATTTTCGATTACCGTCATCGAATTGAAAGTCGCGGCAATCTGGAAGGTGCGGCCAACACCGAGACGCCAGATATCGCGTGGACGCTTGCCCGCGATCTCGTGATCGTCGAACAAGATGGAGCCTGAACTCGGCCTCAACTGCCCGTTGAGCATATTGAAACAGGTAGACTTGCCCGCGCCGTTCGGACCGATCAACGCGAGCAACTGGCCCGCGTTCAGGTCGAAGGAAACGTCGTCGACCGCTTTGACGCCGCCGAACGACTTCGCAAGATGAGAGACGCGCAGAAGGGTCACAGGGCCTCCTTGGCAGGTTGCGAGGTCACGCTGCCATCAGAATTTTTATGCGATCCAAGCTTGTCCCGCACGAACCCCACAATCCCCTGCGGGAACGCAATCACCAGCACCAGGATCGCCGCACCGAGCAGAGCCTCCCAGTAGTCCGTCTGACGCGCGACCGTATCCTGAAGCCACGTGAACACGGCCGCACCGACAATCGGGCCAGTGAGCGTCTGCAAGCCACCCAGCAGCACCATCACGAGACCATCGACCGAGCGCCCGACGCTGATCACCTCCGGCGAGATCGACCCCTTGGAGAACGCATACAGGGACCCCGCAAGACCGCAGAACAATGACGCGATGATGAAGGCCACCCACTGCACGCGCTTCACATCGATACCGATTGCTTCGGCACGCAGGGTGGAATCGCGCGAGGCACGCATGGCATAACCGAGCGGCGAGAACAACATTCGCCGCAAGAGCCAGACACCCAAGACCGCGAATACCAGGGTCACGTAGTAATACGCCACCGTCGAGCTAAGCCAGGTTGACGGCCACAGGTTGAGAATGCCATTGCTGCCGCCGGTCACCGCGTCCCACTGGAACACGATCGACCAGACGATCTGCGCAAACGCCAGCGTCAACATCGCGAGATAGACGCCCGACAAGCGCACGCAGAACCATCCAAACACAATTGCCCCGACACCCGCAAGCAAAGGGCCGAGCACGAGCGCGGCTTCCATCGGCAGGTTCAGAACCTTCAGAAATAACGCCGCGCCATAAGCACCCAAACCGAAATACGCGGCATGGCCAAATGAATGCATGCCGCCCGGACCCATGATGAAATGCAGGCTCGTTGCAAACAGGACCGCGATCAGGATCTCGACGAGCAACACGGGCATGTAGGGAAACACGCCTGAAAGCAGCGGTGCGAGCACAAGCACGGCAAGCACGACGCCAGCGAATATTTTCAGGCGGGTATCGGCCGGACGCAGCGGCGTTTCTGCGGCCGCCATGCTGCGCACTGCCGCTTGTGCGCGACCGAGCAAGCCCCACGGCCGTACGACCAGCACAATAGCCATCACCACGAACTCGGCCACCAGCGTGAACTTGCTCAACGAGAACACCACGCCGCCGATGGTCACGTCGCCCAGGCCAATGCATAGCGCCTTGATCTCCGCGATCAACAACGCCGCCACGAACGCGCCGGGAATCGAGCCCATTCCGCCGACCACCACTACGACGAACGCATTGCCGATCGTATCGATGTCAAGCGACAAGTTCGCCGACATGCGCGGCACCTGAAGCGCGCCGCCAAGACCCGCGAGAAATGCGCCGATAAAAAACACGCCCGTGAATAACCAGGCCTGATTGATACCGAGCGCACCGAGCATTTCCCGGTCGCCGGTCGCCGCGCGCACGAGCGTGCCCCAGCGGGTTTTAGTCAGACCGAACCAGAGGACAGCGAGCACCACGGGACCGATCACGATCAATGCAATGTCATAGGTGGGCAGCGCGTGACCGAGCAGATTGACTGCGCCGCCAAGCAGCGGAGCGCGCGGTCCGAACAGGTCTTCCGGGCCCCAGATATACAAGGCGGCGTCGCGAAAGATCAGCACTAGCGCAAAGGTCGCCAGCAGATGGAATAACTCGGGCGCCTGATAAATGCGCCGAAGCACGATCACTTCGACCAGCGCACCGAGCACGGCGACAATCAGCGCTGCTGCCAGCATGGAAAGCCAGAAACCGGCGACGGTCGAACCAAAGCGGCTGGCGATGCTATAGGCCACATACACGCCAAGCATATAGAACGAGCCGTGCGCGAAGTTGACGATTCGCGTCACGCCGAAGATCAACGACAAACCGGACGCGACAAGAAACATGGCGCAGGCGTCCGCTAGTCCGTTGATGAGTTGCACAGCCAGATTCGAAAGCATCGACGCCTCTATAGCTCGGGATTCATCAAGGTGTTCGCGTCGGCGAGGCTGCTTTTTTCAAGCGCCGTCTCTGCCCGCCGATACAAATGTACACACTCTAATTCTAGTCTTCTATGCAATCACCATGCCCACTTTATAGCTAATGACTTGTACTAGGTATCGTGGTGTTTAACCCTTGTTTTATCGGGCTTTATAGCTGACGCAAAGCTAACAGTCATGCAAGGATGCTTGTTGTGCTGCACCTTATAAAATCAGCGTACACGCCATAATC
>NZ_JAQGMM010000620.1 GCF_028292365.1 Caballeronia sp. | reverse complement strand
GTGCTGTTGTCGTTGTTCGGATGGATCGGGTTATCGGACTATGTGCGCGCCGAGTTCCTGCGCAACCGCACGCAGGATTACGTGCGGGCGGCGCGAGCGATGGGCTTATCCAATGCCCAGATCATCTGGCGTCACATCCTGCCCAATAGCCTCACACCCGTTATCACCTTCCTGCCATTTCGCATGAGCGGGGCGATCCTTGCGTTGACCAGCCTCGATTTCCTGGGCCTGGGTGTGCCGCCGCCCACGCCATCGCTCGGTGAATTGCTCGCGCAAGGCAAGGCGAATCTCGACGCGTGGTGGATCTCGCTGTCCACCTTCGGCGTGCTGGTCGGGACCTTGTTGTTGCTCACCTTCATGGGCGACGCGCTGCGCAACGCGCTGGACACGCGCATCTCCGACGCCGTCAAAGCCGGAGGCGGTCAATGAGCGCGCCGCTGCTGGAAATCACGGATCTGCGGGTGCGCTTTGGCGAAACCATGGCCGTCGATGGCGTGAGCCTCAAGATAGAAGCCGGTGAACGCGTGGCGCTGGTCGGCGAGTCTGGATCGGGCAAGAGCGTAACGGCGTTGTCCATCCTGCGGCTGTTGCGCGACGCCGACCTGAGCGGCTCGATCCGGCTGGACGGCCAGGAATTGCTCACCAAAAGCGAACCTGCAATGCGCAAGCTGCGAGGTTCGGACATCGCGATGATCTTTCAGGAGCCGATGACCGCGCTCAACCCGCTGTACACCATCGGCGACCAGATCGTGGAGACGATTCAGCTGCACGATGGTGTGTCCGCTCGCGATGCCCGTCGGCGAGCGATCGATCTGCTCGCGCGCACGGGGATCACGGAGCCGGAAAAACGCATCGACCGATACGCGCATCAGCTCTCGGGCGGACAACGCCAGCGCGCGATGATCGCCATGGCGCTGGCGTGCCGGCCGCGCCTGCTGCTCGCCGACGAACCGACGACCGCGCTCGACGTGACCATCCGCGCACAGATCGTGGAATTGCTGCTGGAGTTGCAACGCGACGAAGCCGCTTCGCGCGGCATGGCCGTGTTGCTGATCACGCACGATCTCAACCTCGTGCGCAAATTCGCGCAGCGCGTGGCGGTGATGGAGCAGGGTGTGCTGGTGGAAAGCGGCACCGTGCAGGGCATCTTCGCGTCGCCTCAGCATCCTTATACGGTGCGATTGCTTGAGAGCCGCCCGGAGCGCACGGTGTTGCCGGTGCTGCCGCTGTCGCCCATATTGCTCGACGCGCAAGAGGTATCCGTGGAATTCGCCACCAAGACGCCGGGCGTGGGCGGCTGGTTCCGGCGTGGCGCGTTCAAGGCGGTGGATCGCGTTTCCGTGACGGTGCGCCAGGGTGAAACGTTGGGCATCGTGGGCGAGTCGGGATCGGGAAAATCCACTTTGGCGATGGCGTTGCTGGGTTTGCAGCGTACGTCACACGGCAAGGTGGAGTTTCAAGGGCGCTTGCTCGGCGATTATCGTGGCCGCGAAAAAACCGTCTTACGATCAAATATGCAGGTGGTGTTTCAGGACCCGTATAGCTCGCTGTCGCCACGTCAGACCATTGAGCGGATCGTAGGCGAGGGGCTGGCGCTGCATCGACCGGAACTCAATGCAGCCGCGCGCCACGCCAAGGTGGTGGCCGTTCTGCGCGAAGTCGGAATGGACCGTACGGCGTTGAATCGATACCCGCACGAGTTCTCGGGCGGACAACGGCAACGCATTGCAATCGCCCGCGCGCTGGTGCTGGAACCACGCATCCTGATCCTCGACGAACCCACCAGCGCACTCGATGTGTCAATTCAGCATCAAGTTTTGCGTCTGCTTGCCGATATACAACGGAAGTACAACCTCGGCTATGTATTCATCAGCCATGACCTAGAGGTTATTGGTGCGATGGCGCACCGGGTTGTGGTGATGCAGAACGGAACTATCGTGGAAACCGGCGATGTGGAGAATATTTTTGCGATGCCGTCCCACGAATACACAAGAAAGTTACTGAAAGCCGCGATCGCGGCCTAATTTTCACCAATTAGGTGCGTATCTCAATTGTATTTTTCTATGCCTTTTGACATGTAAATAATATCTGGCTAGTATCGAGCCAACTTTTCCGCATGATCCTGATTTTTCAGACTTTTTCACCCAAAACTACCGACCGATGCAGCAATTAACTTTGACTCAAACATGCGCGCGGGCAGCAGCCAGCATGTTGATCGGCCTGATGATGACAGCAACTTCGGGCGCGTTTGCCGACGAAGTCAACAATTCAAGCCAAAATGCCAGCAATGGCATTTCCGCATCGACCAGAGCAGCTAACGAGATTTACCCCGTTGCTGACTCCGGTAATGTGACAAGCAACCCATCCAGCGGTACGCGTTCTTTTCTTTCCGGCATGGCGAGCAAGGCGGGCGACGTAGTCGTCGGCGCGCTCAATATGATCGGCGTGCGCTATCGCTGGGGCGGCAATACGCCGGATTCCGGTCTCGATTGCAGCGGTTTCGTGCGCTACGTGTTCCAGGACACGTTGGGTATGACGCTGCCGCGGCGTGCGGAAGAGATGAGCCGGGTTGGCGAGAAAGTTCGCGTGAGCGAGCTGAAGCCGGGTGACCTCGTGTTTTTCAACACAATGCGCCGCTCGTTCTCGCACGTCGGGATTTATATCGGCGACAACAAGTTTGTTCACTCGCCGTCCACGGGCAGCACGATCCGTGTGGACGACATGGACAACAGCTATTGGGAAAAGCGCTATACGGGCGCTCGGCGTGTTGAAGCGACCTTCCCGATTGACGGCGTCGATCTACGTCAGCGTGTCAGCGCCACGATTGGTAACAACGACAACTAAGTCGTTGCGACCCATCTAACCCGTCTGACCGGTTGCTGATGACCGGTGCGGTGTACAAAAGCCTGCCTTGAAAAAGGCGGGCTTTTGTCGTTTCCGCAGGGATTATGTGCGTTGCGGGTGGTTGGCTTACGCCGCATCGTTGCACTGCCGCTTTATTCAGGCAAACGACCGCGTATTACTCCAGGTTTCACTCCCGGAACCTGCGTCCGGAACCCGGTCAAATCCGAGCACATTCGGACGCTTCCGAGTGACATTGCTGGCATCACATGTCGCGCACCGCAACGAGTTTGCACTCTCCACGCCAACGGCTGCCAAGCACAAAACTTGACATGCCGATTGCTGCTTGCAGGCAAGCTTCGCACGTACAATCGCCCCCGTTTCCCGGGCAGCGCACTGCGCTGCGCAGCGATAAAAATCCGGCACAAGGTAAAGCCTGAAAAAGCCAGCCAAACGTTGAAACATGCTGATGCAAATCCTTGCACGTTGAAGAACGTGAAGTGCGATTACGATC
>NZ_JAQGMM010000619.1 GCF_028292365.1 Caballeronia sp. | reverse complement strand
CTGATATAAGCCCAGGCAGATACTTGCGCTTCTGGGCTTCCGTGCCATTGCGATGAATCTGGTTCACGCACAAGTTGGAATGGGCGCCATACGACAATCCCACCGATGCCGACGCCCGCGAGATCTCTTCCATCGCGACCATGTGCGCGGTGTAGCCCATGTTCGCGCCGCCGTATTCTTCGGAGACCGTCATGCCGAGCACGCCGAGATCGCCGAATTTCTTCCAGAGGTCCATGGGGAACTGATCGGTTTTATCGATTTCTGCCGCGCGCGGCGCAATCTCTTTCGCGGCGAAATGGGCGAGCGAGTCGCGCAACATATCGATGTCTTCGCCCAGGGCGAAATTCAGACCGGGTACGTCGTTCATGCGGGTCTCCTTCAGATTCGGTGTATTGGCTCGAGGTCATCGCAGTGAATGTTTTCGACCCAAATTATGAGTCACACTCACACGCGGCAATTTCCATGATGAACGGGAGTTTCACGCCGAAAGGCACTTCCCGTCAATAGGGATTTGAGCTACGCTCACATCTGGTTCACTAATACGCCCTGCCTTTTATGTCCGCCACTCCCGTCACCGGAAATCGCCGCACGCCCACCGGCGTCAAGTCGCAGCAGCGCGTGAAGGACATTCTTCAGGCAGGGCGCGACGTCTTCGCCGAAAAAGGCTACGACGCCGCCACGAGCGCCGAAATCGCCCAGCGCGCGGGGATTTCAGAGGCAACGGTATTCAGCTATTTCAGCGGCAAGCGGGAGTTGTGCGCGCGGGTGATCGCGGATTGGTATGACGAGATCATCGATGCATTCGAATCCGGCCTGCCCCGTGACGGCAGCGTGCGCCAGCAGTTCGCGTTTATCGTGAGGACGCATTTGCGGCTGATGCTGGTGAACGGAACCGGTTTGTGTGCGCTGGTTTTATCGGAGGGGCGGACGAAACACCATGATCTCAGCGACACGCTCACTGATCTTCAACGCCGCTATACCGCGCCGCTGATGAACGTGCTTGCTCATGGCCAGACAGTCGGTCAGGTGCGCGCCGACTTGCCGCTGCGGCTGATGCGCTCGCTGGTCTTCGGGCCGATGGAACACGTGCTGTGGGACGCGACGCTTGCCAAGCGGCATCTGAGTCAGGCTCAGATCGATACGACGGCCGATGAACTCATCGACGTGCTTTGGACCGCGCTACAGCCCCCTGCTGCCAGCCTGACTGCGCTTGCGCAGTTCAGACAGGACGTGGAAGAAGCATCGCGGCGGTTCGAAGAGGCGGCAAGCGGGGAGAAGTGAGATTGTTGACGCTCGCGGACGCGAGTCGGGCCGACAGTTAGTTGCAAATCTGCGCTTTCGAAACACATCAGCAACCCGCCCATTCGCCGGGCCGAAAACAAAAGACGGTTAGTTGCTAGTTAATAAACCGCCGAGCGATCCGGGCGAGCCGGGGCACGGTTACCGGCCGCAAGAGACGGGCGTCGTAACCGCCCATGCGGCGCTCGTTTTCTGTCAGGCACAGATCGACCAGCGCCCTCGCCGATACCCCGCCGCCCACAGAATCGCCCACGTTCGCGGGAAAATTCATATCCTGCGAGGCGCCGCTGGTGTCGAATCCCCGCGCCAGCGAGATACGGTCGCGGATCAGCGAGAACCACACGCTGGCGGTCTTCATGAGAAACCAGGGCCGCCGGTACCACGGCAAGCTGCGCCGGTACCACGCCACCCAGTTAGCAAAGAACAGGATATGGCGCGCTTCCTCCTGGATCACCGGCTCGAAAGTTTCAACGAGTTCTTCGGGGAAATAACCCGATTGGCGCGCGGCTTCGAATAAGCCGAAGGCAAAGAAACTATCGATACATTCGCTGTAACCCGTGAGCATCCATGCACGCAACGCGTCCTTCGGGGCGGCATACGGCGGCTCGAAAGCGAGTTCAATGCCGTAGGCCTGAACGAGCCGCGACAGCACGATCTTGTGTCGCGCCTCTTCGGCGCCGTTCATGGTGACGGCTTCGCGCAGCAGCGGGTCTTTAATACTGCGTGCAAAGGTCGACACGCGAATCGACGCGCGGCCTTCGGTCTGCACCGCAATATCCCAGATAGGCAGCGACGTAACGCGCTTGAGCACGGCGGCCGCCAACATCGGCCAGTCGATGACGGCGGGCTTATAGGGATTGTGAGTAGTAAGCAGCATCTCGCAGAACATGCGTTTATGTTGTGCGGAGCCAATCTTGATCTGGCCGGTGGATCGATACGTCCAGTGACGCATCGCATAGTCGGCTTCGGCAGGCGTGAGCGTGTCGGACATGGCGTAACGGGAGAATAAGTCGCGTTATGCAGATTTTGGCATAACGCGCGCTTCTGCCGCGATGGCCTGGTCAAGCGCGCCAGGCCATATAGCGTCCTATTGCGACGAGATCACGCTTGAGCGGCGTGATCGAAAAGGTCAATGCGAGATTTGTTCCAGCGCCAGGTCCCGCGTCTTCGGTCCCATCAGTCCAATAGCCAGCATCACCACCACCATCGCGCCGGCGATAAACATAAACACCCCCGTCGTGCCAAACGCCTTCAATACGCCCGCGATAAAGAACGACGTAAAGATGGCCGAAAAGCGGCTCCACGAATACACAAAGCCGACGGCACGCGCGCGGATACTGGTGGGAAAAAGCTCGGTCTGATACGCGTGGAAGCTATACGACATGATGTTGCTGGCGAGCGTCAGGCCCACGCCCATGCAGACCAGCAGCGCCGCGCCCGAGACCTGGCTGAACACCAGTCCGCAGACCACGATCGCACCCGCCATCACGACGATCACGCTCTTGCGCTCGAACTTATCGGCCATGAACAAGCCGATGATTGGCCCGACTGGTGCGGCAAGCGCGATGATCGTCGAGTACATCAGGCTGGTCGTGATCGTGATGCCCTGGTGAATGAGCAGCGTCGGCACCCAGTTGGCGAAACCGTAGAAACCGACCGTCTGGAAGACGTTGAAGATGATCATCATGGTCGCACGCTTGCCGTAGGGCGCGACCCACATATCGCGGAACGAGCCGCGTGTACTAACCGGTTCAGGCGCGGCAGGCGGCGGCAACGGCCGGCCGTATTCTTTCTCGACCTTCGCTTCGAGCGCCGTCATCACCGCGTCCGCTTCGGCGAGCCGCCCTTTTTGCGCGAGCCAGCGCGGACTCTCAGGCAACGCGCGCCGGATAAACCACACGAACAGCGCTCCGTGTGCACCGATCAATACGACCCAGCGCCAGCCATCGAAACCGAAGGGTTTGTTCGGCACCAGCGCGTAAGAAAGGAACGCAACGACCGGCACGGCCATGAAACCAACCGCTTGCTCGCAAGCGAAGGCGCGGCCTCGAATGTGTTTGGGCACCAGTTCGGAGATGTAGGTTCCGATCGTTACCAGCTCCACGCCGATGCCCAACCCCGCCATGAAACGCCAGAAGTTGAGGCCGCCGGCCGTGTCCTGGAACGCCATGATCACATTCGCGGCCGTGTACCAAAGCAGCGAGTACGTGAAGATGGCGCGACGCCCGAAACGATCGGCGAGAAAACCGCATGCAATCGTGCCGATGAACAAGCCGAGGAACAGCGACGCGATGAAACTCGCGACGCCCGTCATGCCGAACAGGCCGACAGTGGTAGACGTGAGAATGCCGCTCTTGACCAGTCCCGGCGCAACGTAGCCGGAGTACAGCAGATCGTAGAGTTCGAAGAAAAACCCGAGGCTCAGCAGGACGACGAGGACCCACATCGAGCGAGTCGCCGGCAGGCGATCAAGCCGTGCGGAGATCGTGCCGGCGCTTAGTGAAATCGAAGCACGAGTGTCATGAACGTAGTCCTGATCAGAGCGGGATTGAGCGAGGTCCTGAGCGGTTGTCATCGATTTATGTCTCCTTGTCCTGGGCGCTTGTAGTGGCCGATCCCGGCCTTCGACGCGCCCTTTTTGTCGCGCGCCCGAGCAGCCGGCCCGGCGCGCATTTTAACGGCGTATTTGCAAATTTGTTACAGACACCGGAACATTCTTCCCCAATCGTAGTTGACAATGATTCTTATTTACAATAAATTCATCGAGCTTACATAAGTGCTTACATTCGCTTTACCGAAGCTAAAAAACCATAACCATCGCTTAACTTAACCAACACACAGTCCGCACATCGATGCGTGCTGCCAGCCAGGTGCTCTCAGTCACCCAGCCAGCTTACGGGCTTGTTTGATCGGGAGAACACACGTGCATCACACTCATCTGGCGCGACGTCCGCTGTCCGCCATGCTGGCCGGCATTTTCGGGGTTGCCGGGCTCTGGACCACCCAGGTCCGCGCGGCAACCGACTTGGCCGTCGTGGTGGCTCAGGACACCGCCGCGCAACACGCTGAACCACGCACCACGGCCAATCTGCTGGACCCTATTAGCGTCACGGCCACGCGCACTGCCACGGCCGCGAGCCGCACGGCGGCCAGTGTCTCGATCATCACGGCCGAGGACCTGGAAGAGCAGCAAGCAGAAAACATCAAGGACGCGCTTCGATACGAGCCCGGCGTCACCGTACGCCGCGCGCCGTACCGGCCGTCGTCGGCCGCGACGGCAGGCGGCCGCGATGGTGACTCGAGCATCAATATCCGCGGCCTGGAAGGTAACCGCATCTTGTTGATGGAGGACGGTATCCGCTTGCCCAACTCGTTCTCGTTCGGACCGCTTGAAGCCGGACGCGGCGACTATGCGGACCTCGGCACGCTGAACCGTATCGAGATCTTGCGCGGACCGGCATCGGCGCTGTATGGCAGCGACGGGCTCACTGGCGCGGTCAACTTCATCACGAAGGATCCGCAGGACCTGCTCGATATCTACGGCAAGAAGACGTATTTCTCGCTGCGCCCGAGCTATGACTCAACGGATCGCAGTTTTGGCGCGACCGTGCAGGCTGCCGGCGGCAACGACATGATCCAGGGCATGGTGATAGCCGATGGACGGCGCGGCCACGAACTCGACAACAAAGGTTCGAACGATTCGTCCGGCCCAGGCCGCACGACACCGAACCCGCAGGATACGTACTCCGAGACGCTGCTGGGCAAGCTCGTTGTGAAACCAACCGCACACGACACGTTCAAGTTCACCGCTGAAACGGTGCGTCAGCGCATCGATACGAACGTGCTTTCCGCGATCAATCCGCCCACCACGCTTGGGTTGACGGGAAATGACCGGCTGGAGCGCAATCGCTATAGCCTCGACTACGATTTCAACAACGACGCCGCGCGTTTCTTCCAGACGGCGCATATGCAGGTCTATTACCAGGATTCGACGCAGGACCAGAAGTCGTACGAAACGCGCGGCTCGCAACCCTCTCGCACTCGCGACAACAGTTATGGCGAGCGCATGATCGGCGGCTCGGCGTTTGCGGAAAGCACCTTTCACACCGGCATCCTGACGCACAAACTGCTCTATGGCGGCGACGGCAGCGTCGATCACATCACGAACCTGCGCAACGGCACGATCCCCGGTGCGGGTGAACCGCCGTTCCCGAACAAGGCGTTCCCCGACACCGACTACACGCTGCTCGGCGCCTTCGTGCAGGATCAGATCAGTTACGGCAAGCTGACCGTCACGCCCGGCCTGCGCTTCGATACCTACAGGCTAAGCGCCAGGACCGGCGATCCGCTATACACCGGCAACCCGGTTTCATCGAGCGACAACGCACTTTCACCGCGCCTCGCAGTGCTATATCAGATATCGCCCGCGTTGATTCCCTATGCGCAATATGCGCACGGGTTCCGCGCGCCGTCGCCGGATCAGGTGAACAATAGCTTCGCGAATCCACTTTACGGCTATACATCGATTGGTAATCCTAATCTAAAGCCAGAGACCAGCGACACCATAGAAGCCGGTTTGCGCGGCAAGCTTGGCACAGGTCTCGGCCCAATGACTTATAGCGCGGCGGCATTTGCCGGACGGTATCGCGACTTCATTTCGCAGCAGACCGTAGGCGGCACCGGACGCCCCACCGATCCGCTCGTGTTCCAGTACGTCAACTATTCGAAGGCTTACATCCACGGCTTCGAAGGACGCGCGGAATGGTTCCTGCCAGCCGGCTTTTCATTGAAGACGGCGATGGCCTTCACAAAAGGCAGCGTCGACAACAACGGCAGTGCCAGTCAGCCGCTCGATACGATCAACCCATTCTCGGCGGTGTTCGGCGTGCGTTACGAACCCAGCGAACGCTGGTTCGCTCAAGCCGACCTGCTGTTCCAGGCCGCGAAGAAATCCAGCGATATCACGCCCAAGAGCTGCACTTCGGCGACCTGCTTCGCGCCGCCTTCGTCGTTCGTTTTGGATCTGCGCGGCGGGTATCGTTTCAATAAGCACGTTGTCGCGTATCTCGGCGTGTTCAATCTCTTCGATCGCAAATACTGGAACTGGTCGGACGTGCGCGGCATCGCCGATTCATCGCCGATCAAGGACGCGTACACCGCGCCCGGAAGAAACGTCTCAGTCAGCATGAAGGTTGATTTCTGATGCTCACTATTTCACTCCCTCCAACCCGCATTTAGAGGACCACGATATGTTGAATACCATTCACTCGGACGCCGCGTCGCTACATCAACTGCGCCACGACTTTCTGACTCTCAAGACCACGCAAAAACTGCGCAACCGCGAGGCGGCGCATGCACTCGGCATCAGCGAGGGCGAAGCGCTGGCCGCGTTCACCGGTGAACATGTAGTGCGGCTGGAACCGAATTTTGTCGAGTTGTTCGAGCAGACGCCGCAACTCGGTGCCGTCATGGTGCTCACCCGCAACGAAGCCGCAGTCCACGAGAAAGACGGCACGTTCGAGGACATGAGCCATGATGGGTTCGTTGGCCTCGTGCTGGGCAGCAAAATCGATCTGCGGGTGTTCTATCGCAACTGGGCGTCGGGTTTTGCGGTGCGTGAGGAGACCTCTCACGGCCTCCAAAAGAGCCTGCAATTCTTTGATCCGCAAGGTCACGCCGTGCACAAGGTATTCCTGCGCGAGCACAGCAACCACGCAGCCTTCGATGCATTGGTCGAGCGCTGGCAAATGCGCGACCAGGTGCCCGGATTGATGCTCGGCGAGATCACACCGCCGCCCGCGATGCTGCCGGACAGTGACATCGACGTACCGGCTTTTCATGCGGCATGGGATGCAATGACGGACACACATCAATTCTTCGGTATCCTGCGTAAATTCAGCCTTGCGCGCACACAGGCGTTACGGCTGGCGGAGCGGCGTTATGCGCAACCGGTCAGGGTAGATGCGCTGCAAGGCCTGCTGGAAAGGGCCGCTGAGACCGAATTGCCGATCATGGTATTCGTGGGAAATCGCGGCATGATCCAGATCCATACGGGTCCGGTCAAAACGATCCGCGTGATGGGGCCGTGGC
>NZ_JAQGMM010000618.1 GCF_028292365.1 Caballeronia sp. | reverse complement strand
AAGTAGCCCGAAGGAATCGCCAGCTCTCCATCACGCTTTGCATCGAATCGATAAATCTTCAGATGATCCGAATACATGTCCGTCAAATACAAAAAGGTACGACCGTCGACCTTGCGAGCAATCGGCTGCCCCGGCCAGTCATCAACGCTAAAGCTAGGGTCCTCCGGATACTTGAACCGCCCCGACAAGAAACCCACGTACTTCGATTCCTGTCCCACCGGCTTCGACAAATCCAGCTCAAAACGCTTGTTGCCGGTGTAAACGCTGTTCGGACGCGACGGGTCCATCCACGCACCATCCACGAACAACAATCCCTGCACTTGCCACAACTGCCGCCCATCAGGTGCGTAACTCTCAAGCGTCGCGCCCAGTCCCGCGCCGGTCGAACCCTGCCGCACACCAATTCCGTTCGTCGATACATAAACGTTCCCGGCTGCATCCACACCCACGCCGGTCAGTCCATTGAACCGCTGCGGACCAGGACGGCCCGCGACGCCCGAAAAAATCCCACCGCGCTCACCCAGCGCACTGGACTCGCGGTACTTGCCGGCACCGCCGTCGCGCGTAAAGATCAGCACTTGCTGACGCGGTCCGTTGTCCGCAACCAGCAAACGTCCCTGCGCATCGATCGTTAAATCGACAGCATCGGTGCCCGCGGCCAGCGCAGGCGCATCGTCGATCGCCGCGCCCGCCGGGCTGTAATGCGCGAGCCGCGCCCGGCCGCCCTGCGTATTGACCAGCGCCCACAACGTGCCGTCGTTCGCGAGCGCCAGACGCCCCGGCTGCGTCGCGTTCCATCTGCTCTTTTGCTGCATCGACTCGGCGTCGTACACCTCGATACGGTTCATCGCGGTATTCGCCACGTACAACAACGCATCCGATGCAGCCAGTCCACCTGCGTCCGGCTTCACGTCGTCCGTCTTCGGTGCGCCGCGCTTGTCCTCCGGCACCTCGTTAATCATCAGGAATGCGGCGGCAAGCTGCGCGTGTCCATCTTTGTCGGCGGCCAGGTTCGCCTGGAATGCGACGCTGCGTTTCATATCGCGGATATCGCGGCGCGACACGCCGAACCACTGCTTGCCCTTGGGCGGCCACACGCCCGCCTTCGACAAATTGCCGCGCTCATTGCCCACGCTGACCGCGACGAACGCATAGCGCCCGTTAAGCGCAATCGCGTTGCCGCCGTAGTTGCCCCAGCCGTGCGTGCCACCGGCCGTACCAAGTACCTTGCCGTCCTTGTAGACGCTTACTTCCGCCCCGCTTTCGTCCCACGGCGCGTTGGTGTACACACGGCCGTCGGGCTTGACTGCGATCGCGGTGATGTTGATCTGCGCCCACGTGCCATCGCCGAAACCAAAGGTATTACCAATCCACGACGTGCGCGCCTGCAGCACCGTGGGTGACGCCGGGTATGCCGAGCCCACTGCAGCCAGACCAAGCGCTCCTACAACCAGACAACGTGATGCCAAAAACGAAAAACGCGAAAAGCGCGGAAAACGATGCAAGAGGTTTTCTCCGTCTGAGAGCGGCCGGCTCTGCTCCCCATCGGTCGATGGTGCAGAAGAGGCGTTACGACCGTTACTCGGGTTAGCCAAGACTACCGTTCAAATATTGCAAAAAAATCTGAAATAAATGGAGTGTGACGCTGGACCGTCAGTCGTGATGCACCACAAATTGCAATCAATTACTGTTGGAAACCACTTTTAAATGCCTTCCTCGCAGCCGGGAAGGAGCCGATTGAGTGCCGGAGCCTTTGTCAGTGCGCCGCCGGGGCCTCCCTTTGACTTTCACGCTGACTTATTTCATTCAAAAAAATGTTTCGAAAAGTAATAAATCCGGAGCGTTTAGAACCTCTCCATGCGCACCCTCGAAATACTTTTTAACATGTGACCTTCGACTATTGAATATTTTCCGATTTGTTCTTTCATAGAATAAGCAAAGCGTAATGTTCGGCTGCCGGACCACAGCCGTGCGCGGCGGATTTGTTTCACCACACCGCTTCGCCACACCACGATCAGGGGCACGACAGGAATTACCGATCGCCGTACACGGTGTGCGAACGTTCGGTAGTTAGTTGGTGATACTTCACGTCCAGCGCCGGTCGCGCCGGGTGTTCCGCCCCTTGAAGGAAGGGCTACGTGATAAAATCTATTATTAAATTGATGCGGAAAATGGCTGAAAGGCCCCGTCGCGAAAGGCGCAGAACGAAACTGCATGTTCTCGGGCTAGACGCCGTTTCGTGATGGATCCATCGCTTGGCGGCTGCTTGGTCGGAAAACGGCAAGTCACTGGCGTCATCGGACAAGGCACGCGCAATCACGCCCATAATGCTGCAACCCTTCGCGAAACGGCCGCCGCATATATCAAGCGCAATGAACGACATAAAACATCCTGACGGCGGCAAACGCCGTCGCGCTCTCATCACGGGTCTTTCGGGCTTTACCGGACGCCACATGGCCGCGCGTCTGCTGGACGAAGGTTACGACGTGTGGGGCACCACCGCGTCCGAACCCGACGTACCCGGCACGACCGGCGTTCCGGTCAACCTGCTTGATCTCGATGCGGTGCGTGCGTGCGTGAGCGACGCCCAGCCCGATGTAGTCGTTCATCTCGCCGGTCTCGCACACGTCACGGGCAACGCGCCCACGCAAAGTTATCTGGTCAACATCATGGGCTCGCGCAATCTGCTCGAGGCGTTGTCGCAGCTCGACAAGAAACCGCGTGCCGTGTTGATGGCGAGTACATCGAATGTGTATGGCAATGCGAACGTGGAAGTCATCGACGAAAACGTGCCGCTGAATCCCGGCAACGACTACGCAGTCAGCAAGCTCGCCATGGAGAACATGGCGCGCTTGTGGCTCGACCGCCTGCCCGTCTTCTTCACGCGGCCGTTCAACTACACGGGCGTTGGCCAGGGCGAAGACTTCTTGTTGCCGAAGATCGTGAATCATCATGCGCGTCATGAAACACGCATGTCGCTTGGCAACCTGGCCGTGAGCCGTGATTTCTCCGATGTCCGCGATGTCGTCGAAGTCTACACACGCCTGCTGGAGATCGCGCCTGCGGGCGAGGCATTCAATACGTGTTCAGGCAACGGCCATTCGCTTGGCGAGATCCTGACCATGATGCAGCGTATCGCCGGATACAAGATCGATATTTTTGTCGACCCGCGATTCATGCGGCGCAACGAGATTGCGAAGCTGGTCGGGTCGAACGTCAAGCTGCGGCGCGCAATTGGCCGCGTACCCATCACCCCCATCTACGACACCCTCGAGTGGATGTTCAAACATGCGCGCGCGCAAGTCGAAGCTGAGGCGGCCGTACAGATGGAGGCGGTTGTCAGGACGTGACGTGGCTCGTGTGATTTGCGTGAT
>NZ_JAQGMM010000601.1 GCF_028292365.1 Caballeronia sp. | reverse complement strand
GCCGTCGGCTTGGCCGGATCGAAGTCGAGTTGCGCGGTGAACTTATTGAACTTGCCTTCAACCGGCACGTTCATTTGCTTCGATGTCGCCGTCACCGTGCTTTTGGTCGTGTCGACCTGGGCTTGAGCAAAGGCGGAAACCGTCACGACCAGCGATGCGGCGGATACGCCTGCAAGCAACCAACGGGAAGATTTCGCGTGTTTCATGTATGTCCTGAGGCCACCGGGAAAACCGGTTGAGCCGCTATTGAAAAGTCAAACGCAATCCCGCGCAACCCATGCGGAGGAAACTGGCTATCAACAACAAGGAATCAATTACACCTCATTTCCAATGAATGCGAACCGGATGATGCTTATCGAAGGAACGGGATCATGCGTGCGAGCAAACCGTCACGATCGACGAATTGGTGCTTCAACGCAGCCAGCACGTGCATGACGACGAGCACGAGCAACGTGTAATTCAGGTAAATGTGGACCATCTTCAGTGTGACTTTCAGCGCGTTATCCGGTCCGATGATGGTCGGCAACGGCACCAGCCCGAGATACACGACCTGGATGCCAGCCGCCGAGCTATACAGATACCCCGACATCGGAATCACCAGCATTAGTGCATAAAGCAGAAAGTGCGTGAGGTGAGCGACGCCTTTTTGCCACGTGGGGATGCGCCGCGGCATGGCCGGGGCCTTATGCGTGGTGCGCCAGAGCACGCGCACGACGGCGAGTGCGAACACCGTCACGCCAATCCATTTGTGCCAGGAGAAATACTTGAGCTTGGTCGGCGTGAAACCGGGAATATCGGTCATGATCCAGCCAAGATAGAAGCCGCATACGATCAGCAGCGCGATCAGCCAGTGAAGGCCGATCGCGGTCCGGCTGTAGCTATCGGAGCTGGCGAAATTCGGGCTGCGTTCCATACGTGATCCACCAGAAAAAGTGCGCAATTGATGACTTGACCCAAGCGGTGTATTGCGCGGCATCCGCAATAACCCCGACGACAAGGTCTCAAGGCCGCCATCCTACCCGAACAAGTAAAAACCGGCTTTTCGATAAAGAAATAGTTGCCGATCCATCCACGCCCGCGTTACAAATCTGTTATCAGTGGCGTGTGACCCGGGGTGGTTTTCCGGGTTTTTGTTCAAGTTAACGAACCACGCACGCTAACCATTCCATTTGGGCGGGGATCCAATCCAGATACGCTCATCGGCAAGGTCCTACGCCGCTGCGCCTTGCCAGTTGGCACGGCAAGTCAGGTCTCCGCGCTTCTTCCGCGTGGCAGCCCGCCGTTTGTTACCATGCCCGCTGGCCCGGCCCTTGCTCTTTTATGCAGCCGCCCCAGAACCACGACGTTCAAGACACTAAAACAACACGCCAGTACGAGCCCAGTATTTCGCCTATGGAAGAAGACGATCTGATCGCATGCCACGAGTGCGACACGCTGTTTCATAAGCGCGCCCTGCCGTCCCGCAGTTCCGCGAAATGCACGCGCTGCGGCGCCACGCTCTACCAGAGCGTGTCGTCGAATCTGGACAAGCTTTGCTCCATCACGCTCGCCGCGCTGATTACATTTTTGATCGCGCAGGCTTTTCCTATCGTGGAACTGGAAACGAACGGCATCACGTCGCAAACGACCCTGATTGGTGCAATCGTCGCGTTGTGGGGCGAGAACATGGAAGTGATCGCGACCATGGTTTTCTGCGCGACCATCCTTTTTCCGCTGACCGAACTGGTTGCCATGCTGTATTTGCTCGTGCCGTTGCGCGCGGGTTTCATTCCGGCCGGCTTCAGTCAGGTGCTGCGCGCGATTCAGTTCGTGCGGCCGTGGGGAATGATCGAAGTGTTCATGCTTGGGATACTCGTCACGCTGGTGAAAATGGTGAGCATCGCCCGCGTTATTCCAGAGGCGGCCCTGTTCGCATTCGGCGCGCTGACCTTGCTGTTCGCGGTCATCCTCACCTTCGACCCGCGCGCGCTGTGGGAAATCGCCGAGCGTGTTGGCGGTCACGGACCGTTGCGTTACACGCCTTTCGGCGGCCTCCGGTCCGGCTCGGTATCAGCTTATGCGGCCACTTCGCATTCCGGCCCATCATCCGACTTGCTGCATCCGTTCGCACCGCCGCAAGGTCCGCCACAAGGTCCGCAGGGGACGCCCCCCGACGCAGCCGCGCCACCCACAAAGCCATGACCGACAAGCCCGATACCCCCGACACGCCTGAGGCCCCCGACGCCTCCGGATCTCCCGAGCCGGTATTCACAACGGCCAAGGAGGCCGGGCTGATTGCCTGCCACGCGTGCAACCGTGTGCAAAAGCGCGTGTTCACGGTCGAACGCCAGCTTTGCGTGCGTTGCGGATCGCCGCTGCATCGGCGAAATCCGGACTCGGTCGCGCGCACTTGGGCGTTGTTGCTGTCCGCCGCGATCCTGTACATCCCGGCGAATTTATATCCGGTGCTGCACACGTCGTCGATCGTTGGTTCTGAAGACGACACCATCATGAGCGGCGTGGCGATGTTCTGGAACGATGGCGACTATCCGCTCTCCGCGATCATTTTTATCGCCAGTATTCTCGTGCCGATGCTCAAGCTCGGCACGCTGGCGTTTCTCACCTGGGCCACCCAATCGGGCTCCAAGTGGCGTCCTCGCCAGCGCACGACGTTGTATCGGATCGTCGAAAAAATCGGCCGTTGGTCAATGCTCGATGTCTTTGTCGTGACACTTACCGTCGCGCTCGTGCGCTTCGGTTCACTCGCCGTCATCACGCCGGGGCCGGGCGCACTGGCGTTTGGCTGCGTGGTGGTTCTCACCATGCTTGCCTCCATGCAATTCGACCCGCGACTGATGTGGGATCACATCGAACCTTCAGGAAAGAAACATGACTAGCCCGCAAGGTCCTTCGAACAACACCGTCAAAGGCCCGAACGAGCCGTCGCGAAACGCG
>NZ_JAQGMM010000580.1 GCF_028292365.1 Caballeronia sp. | reverse complement strand
TGCGCGGTTATGTGAAGCTCTACGTCGATCACGTGCTGCAGGCGGACCAGGGCGCCGACCTTGATTTTCTCGTCGGCTCGAGTGGCGCGCCTGTGCCGCGCGATTCTCATTGAACATTGGGGATCAGGTCCGACGCATATGACTGCAAAAAACGATCTTTCGCCCGCCGGCATCTGGCCGGTCCTTTACGCTTATTTCGATGAACACAACCAGCTCGATCGCGACGCTATGCGCGTGCAAGTTGAGCGGACCATTGCCGCCGGTGCTCCCGGTATCGTGATACTCGGTCTTGCAACCGAGGTGCAGCGCTTGTCGCGCGCTGAGCGTGAGCACGTGGTGAACTGGGCGAGTAAGGACATCGCATCTCGCGTCCCGCTGGCGGTGACCGTTACCGGTGACACCGTTCGGGAGCAGACCGAATTCGGCAATTGGGCCGTGGCGCACGGCGCGCAATGGCTGATCCTGCAACCGCCATCCACGCGCACCGAGCCCGAACGCTTTTACTTCGATTTCTTCGCCGCCGTCATGAGCGGGTTGACGGACACGGCCGGCGCGGGCATTCAAAATGCGCCGGAGTATTTGGGCGTCGGTTTGTCGCCGGAAGCGCTCGCCGAACTAGCGCAGCAGTGCCCGAACTTCCGCTGGTTAAAGGGCGAGGGCGCGGCGACGGTGCTGCGTATGACCATCGACTGTCTGGCGGCGGCCGGCAGCACAATGCCCGTCTTCAATGGGCGCGGCGGCCAAGAGTTGCTCGATAACCTGCGCGCCGGCTGCGCGGGCATGATCGTCGCGCCGGACAGCTTCGATCATCAGGTGGAAATCTATCGGGAATTCGCGCACGATCCGGTAGCGGCGCTGCGGCACTATGAGGAGGTGTTGCCGGCGATTGTCTTTGTGATGCAGTCGCTCGACGCGCTCACGTGTTACGGCAAGCGCATCGCGGCATGGCGAATGGGGTTTGAGGTCAGGCACGATCGCGGGATTAAGCCGACTGCATTCGGCCTGGAATGTGCACGGCGATTCGCCGACAGTCTCGGGCCTTATATGGGTTAAAACCGCGGGTTAAAAGCGCGGGTTAAAACCGCGGGTTAAAACCGCGTCAAAGAATGGGTGAAAACAAGCGCGCGACGTGCATCGCCATGCGGCGCCACGCAGTCGCGCCGAGATAATCGTCGCGGCTGATTTCCCATGATTGCGCGAAGTCATCGAGCAGCATCTTTTCGACTTCGCTGGCAAAGCCTTTGTCCACGGTCAGGACCATGATCTCGAAGTTGAGACGAAACGAGCGGTTATCGAGATTCGCGCTGCCAATGGCGGCGGACATGTCGTCCACCAGCACGACTTTCTGATGCAGGAAGCCTGGCCGATATCGAAAGATCTTTACGCCAGCGAGCAGCGCATCGTAGGCATAGAGTTTCGATGCAGCAAATACCACGCGATGATCGCGGCGGCTCGGAATCAGGATACGCACGTCCACGCCGCGCAATACGGCGAGCCGCAGCGCCGAAAACACGGCTTCGTCGGGGATGAGATACGGCGTGGTGATCCAGATCCGGAAACGCGCCGCATTGATTGCCTCGACGAAAAACAGCGAGCACGTTTCCTGATGGTCGGCGGGGCCGCTCGCGAGGATGAGGCAGCTCATGTCGTCCGCTGATGTCTTCGACGCCTCCACTTCCGGAATGCGTTGCGTCGCCCAGTACCAGTCTTCTATGAACACAAACTGAATACTCGCGACCGCCGGGCCGCGCACTTCAATGTGGGTATCGCGCCAAGGCGACAAACGCGGATTCGCGCCGAGATATTCCACGCCCACGTTGTGGCCGCCGACGAATGCGCATTCGCCATCAACCACCACGATCTTGCGATGATTTCGGAAGTTGATCTGGAAGCGATTGACGAACTTGCGCTTGGTCGCGAACGGATGCGTTTGCACGCCGCCAGCGCGCAGGGCGTGGACGTAGCGTTTGGGTAAATCGAAGCTGCCAATGCTGTCGTAGAGAAAATAAACCCGCACGCCTTGCTGCGCTTTTTTGAGCAGCAGGTCTTTCAGTTTATTGCCGAGATCATCGGCGCGAACGATGAAAAACTGCACGATCACATAGACTTTCGCTGCGTCGATGGCTTTGAAAATTGCATCGAATGTGGCATCGCCATTGATCAGCACGCGCACGGAATTGCCACGCAGGAACGGCATGCCGCTCAAACGCGTCAGCGCGCGGATGGTCGGATGGCCGAGATACTCCGCGGGGTCTCCTGCCGCTGCGCCGCGCAGACGGGCGGCTTCATCGGGGAAATTCCATTCAGTCGGGTGCGCGCTCTTGCGCAGGATCTCGTTTTCCAGCCGACGCGCGTCAATGTACCCGGCGAACTTGCTGCGCCCGAGAAAGAGATACGGGATCAGCGTGAAGTACGGCATGGCGACAAGCGACACGGCCCACGCGACCGCACCTTGCGAGGTGCGTGTGTTGAGCACCGCGTGGCACGCGGCGGCCGCGCCCAGCAAATGGGCGATCATCACAAACGTGCCGAGATGAAGCCAGTCCTGCCACTCGAAGTGCATGCGCGCGGTGCCTGGAAATACGGGTGGTCGGGAGTCGGGCTATCAGCCCGGCAAGTCCGCTGCCTGGATGAGAAACACATTGTCGTCGCCGGCGCTGGTCGAGAGCCAGACAATGTCGAGGCCGCCGAGCGTGGCTTCCACGTTGGCCCGTTCGTTGCCAATTTCGACCACGAGCACGCCGTCTTCGGTCAGCCACTTGCGTGCTTCGCCCACAATCCGCTTCACGATGTCCATACCGTCCGCGCCACCCGCGAGCGCCAGCTCCGGCTCGTGGCGGTATTCGGCGGGCAAGGTCTGCATAGCCAGCGCGTTGACATACGGCGGATTCGTGATGATGACTTCGTAGCGGCCAACGGGCAGCGGTCCGAACAGATCGCCTTCGTACAACGCGACGCGCGAATCCAGGTCGTAGTCGTCCACGTTCTTATGCGCGACTTCCAGCGCGGGCGCGGAGATATCGACGGCATCGATATCCGCATTCTGGAACGCCTGCGCCGCCAGAATTGCGAGGCAGCCGGAACCCGTGCAGAGTTCCAGCACGCGCGACACTTCGTCGGGGTCCTGCACATAGGGCTGCAAGCCATCCTGCAGCAACTCGCCGATAAACGAACGCGGCACGATCACGCGTTCATCCACGTAGAAACGGTGCCCATGCATCCACGCTTCGTGCGTGATGTACGCCGCCGGCACGCGATCGGTCGCGCGCCGCTCGATCACCTTCATGATGGCGTCAATTTCGGTATCGAGCAGGCGGGCGTCAAGGAACGGGTCGAGTGTGTCGAGCGGCAGGTGCAGGGTATGCAGCACGAGGTACGCGGCTTCATCGAATGCGTTCGATGAACCGTGGCCAAACGACAAGTCTGCCTCTGTAAAACGCGAGACGGCAAAACGCAGCAGATCGCGAACGGTGGTGAAGGGAAGCGCCATCGCAGGCTCCTTATAAGAGTGAGTCGATCAGGCCAGCAGGGTGTCAAGCACGCGTCGATACACGTTTTTCAACGGTTCGATAAACGCAACTTCAACGTGCTCGTCGATCTTGTGAATGCTGCCGTTGGGCGGTCCGAACTCGACCACCTGTTCGCAGATGCGCGCAATGAAGCGGCCATCTGAAGTGCCGCCCGTGGTGGACAGTTCGGTGCGCACGCCGGTTTCATCGAAAATGGCTTGTTCCAGCGCGTTCGACAACGTGCCACGCGGCGTGAGGAACGGCAGGCCGCTGACACTCCACGCGAGTTCGTAGTCCAGCGCGTGTTTATCGAGGATTGCGTGAACGCGGCTTTGCAGTCCTTCCACCGTGCTCGCCGTTGAGAAGCGGAAATTGAACATCAGGTCGATGTGACCCGGGATCACGTTCGTTGCGCCCGTGCCGCTATGCAGGTTGGACACTTGCCACGTGGTCGGCGGGAAATATTCGTTGCCGTCGTCCCAGTGCGCGGAGACAAGTTCGGCCAGCGCGGGCGCGAGCAAATGAATCGGGTTCTTTGCGAGATGCGGGTAAGCAATATGCCCTTGCACGCCTTTCACGACAAGCCTGCCGGACATGGAACCGCGACGGCCGTTCTTGACCATATCGCCGAGCGTGGCGCTGGAGGTGGGCTCACCGACAATGCAGTAATCCAGCCGCTCGCCGCGCGCTTTCAAGGCTTCGATCACTTTCACGGTGCCGTCGGTGGCGGGGCCTTCTTCGTCGCTTGTAATCAGGAACGCGAGCGAGCCGCGATGCGCAGGGTGCGCCGCGACGAATTCTTCGCTCGACACCACGAACGCTGCAATGGACGTCTTCATGTCCGCTGCGCCGCGACCGTACAACTTGCCGTCGCGATGAGTCGGCACGAACGGTGGCGACGTCCATTGTTCCAGCGGCCCGGTCGGCACAACGTCCGTGTGGCCGGCGAACACGAGCAACTTGCCGTCGGTTCCGTCCGTGCCGCGTTTCACGGCCCAGAGATTCGTGACGCCGCCCGACGCGATCGTTTCGCACTCAAAGCCGATCGCGGCCAGGCGTTCGATCAACAGGTTCTGGCAGTGCTGATCGTCGGGCGTGACGGACGCGCGCGCGATGAGTTGTTCCGAGAGAAGAAGGGTGCCGGACATGGATTCGAGCCACTTTCAATAAAAATGCCGGCGCGGCGGCCGGCAGGGATCAAGATTCGCGCGCCTTTTATCAGAGGCGCGCGATGCTGCGCTTAAAAGCCTGAAGCTCAATCTTTAAACGAACAGCGTTTCGTACTTCTCGGCATCGAAACCGAGCGATTTCACGCGGCCGTTGACGACCAGCACAGGCCGCTTGATGATCGACGGCTTGTGGATCATCAACGCGATCGCGCCAGCCGTGGAACCGGCTTCGTCCTTGTAGGTATCCGACAGGCCGCGCCAGGTCGTGCCGCGCCGGTTGATCAGTTCGTCGAGCGTGACGTCCTTCAACCAGTCCTGCAACAAGGCCGTCGATACCCCGGCTTTCTTGAAGTCGTAGAATTCGAACGGCACGTCATGTTCTTCCAGCCACACGCGCGCTTTTCTCACGGTGTCGCAATTCGGAATGCCATACACGACGATCTTTTTCGCGGCCATGGATCAATCGCCTCGCAGCAACTCGTTCAGGCCAACCTTGGCGCGCGTTTTCGCGTCCACCTTCTTGACGATCACCGCGCAGTACAGGCTGTGCGAGCCGTCCTTCGAAGGCAGGTTGCCCGCGACCACCACCGAGCCCGCCGGAATGCGGCCATATGTGACCGAACCCGTTTCGCGGTCATAAATCTTGGTGCTCTGGCCGAGATACACGCCCATGGAAATGACCGAGTTCTCTTCCACGATTACGCCTTCCACCACTTCCGAACGCGCGCCGATAAAGCAGTTGTCTTCGATGATCACCGGGTTTGCCTGCAGCGGTTCCAGCACGCCGCCAATGCCCACGCCGCCCGACAAGTGCACGTTCTTGCCGATCTGCGCGCACGAACCGACGGTGGCCCAGGTATCGACCATCGTGCCTTCATCGACATACGCGCCAATGTTCGTGTACGACGGCATCAACACGACGTTCTTGGCGATGAACGCACCGCGGCGAGCAATAGCCGGCGGCACAACGCGAAAGCCGCCTGCAGCGAAATCTTCAGCCGTGTAGTTGGCGAACTTCGACGGCACTTTGTCGTAGAACTGGCTGTAACCGCCAGCTGGCATCGGAGCGTTGTCTTCCAGCCGGAACGACAGCAACACCGCCTTCTTCAGCCATTGATTCACGATCCATTCGCCATCCCGTTTCTCGGCAACGCGCGCCAAGCCCTTATCGAGTTGCTCGATGGCGTGAGCGACAGCGTCGCGCACCTCGGCGGGGGCCGATTTCGGCGACAACTCGGCGCGGTTGTCCCAGGCGGTATCGATGATCTGCTGAAGTTGTTGCGACATGGTCGTGACTTAAGTGAGTGCTGCGATTTAAGGAGGGGTTACTGGGGCAGCCCGCGCTGCGGCAGCCGACGCTGCGGCAGCCGACGCTGATCCAGCGTGCTGCAAAATTCGACGATACGCCGTGCACCTTCCACACATTCGTCGACATCGGCGACCAGTGCAATGCGAATGAAGCCGCTGCCGGGATTCGTGCCATGGGCGTCCCGTGCCAGATACGAGCCCGGCAAAACCGTCACATTATAGTCGGCGTAAAGGCGGGCGGCGAACTCGGTGT
>NZ_JAQGMM010000571.1 GCF_028292365.1 Caballeronia sp. | reverse complement strand
CCGCCGAGCAGGAACGGCGAGCCGACATAACCAGCTAGTTCCTTGAAACCGTCGAGCACTTGAACGCCCGCGAGATCGGCGGCCATCACCGGGTGCAATGCGAGCATGGCAAGCATGCCGAGGGCGCCGACAACTCTATGTTTGATACTCAATGCATTCATTTCCGAACCTGATCCATGACGCTACCGGCACACCATGCGGTGTGCCGCGCAGGCAGCCTTTATTGAGTAAGCAGTGTGGTCGGCGTTTCCAGCGACGGATCGACGTTGTACTGCTGGAAGGTCTTCTTCTGCGTCTGATTTGCCTGCATGATCTTCAGTCCGTCGGATACGGCTTTGATCATGTCGGAGTTGCCTTTCTTCACGCCCACGCCAATGTTATTGCCGCTCTTCACCATGAAGCCGCGCATGTAGAGCTGCGGGTTCTGTTTCGCGAGACCATCGACGAGCGCCAGGTCGGTCATGAATACATCGGCGCGATGGCTTGCAACGAGGCGCGCGCCTGAAGCCATATCGGTGGACGGCATGACGGTCACCTCAGGCTTGTTTTCCGCTTTGCATTTGGCGGCTTGCGTTTGCTCCATCGTCAGTTCGACGGTGCCGACGCCTGCCGTGACCGTGAGGCCGCAGAGCTTGGACATGTCATCGATCTTCTTGGGGTTGCCGGCTGTCACCAGACCGCCCGTGCCGGCCTGCATATATGTGACGAAGCTCGTCTCCTTTGCGCGTTCCGGCGTGTAATACAGCAAGTCCCACATCACATCGATCTGTCCGGCACGAAGTGCGGGCAGCAAGCCCGACCAGCCGCCGGTGAAGAATTCCGTCTTCACGCCCGCGCAGGCGAACACGGCGCGGGCCATGTCGGCGTCGGCGCCGATGATCTTGTTGAAATCCATGCTGTCACGAAACGCATACGGCGGTGACTCTGGGTCCACGCCGATCTTGATGGTCTTGCCCGCAAGCGATGGATATTTCTGCGCCACCTTAGACGGTTCGCATGATTGCGCTGACGCAGTTTGTGCGAGGAGGAGGCCGGTGACTGCACATAGCAGCAGTTTGATTGCCTTTGACATGAACATGGCGAATCCTATTCAGGTTGAACGATACAAGAGCGAAAGAGGAGGTACGGCGAAGCGAGAATGAAGTGATCTAACGGCCGAGAAAGTCCATGTGGCTTGCAATCGAACCCGGCGTAGTGACGCAGATGCGGCCTGTGTCGCGTGCGCGGGCAATATGTTCGAGCGCCCGCCGCAAGTGACACAAACGATGCGGTTGTCCCATCAGGTACGCATGCAACGCGATGCCCATTACCAGCGGCTGACGCGCGGATTGCCGCAGCATTTCCTCGAAGTGATCGATCACCAAATCGGCGAACGACTTCGCGTCCATTTGGCGCGCAAGGATCATCGGGATATCGTTCACTTCTTCCGGATACGGAATCGCCCACAGCGGCTGACCGTTGCGCGTATGCAGGCGCGTGGGCTGGTCGTCGTGACACCAGTTGAGCGTGTACTGGTAACCCGCTTCGGCTACAAGATCGCTTGTGACATGACTTTCCGAGAGCCACGGGGATAACCAGCCCGCGGGCTGCTGCGCGCTCTCCGCCGCGATCCGCTCGCGGCATGCCACGATCAGCGTGCGTTCGTCGTCTTCGGTAAGCGTTCCTTGTCGTTCCGAATTCGTATGGCCGTGCGCGACGAGTTCGTCGCCGCGCTGAGCGAACGCCGCGACTAGCTCCGGGCAGTGATCGTAGAGCGCCGTGTTGATGATAGCGGCGGTAGGCAGCGCGAGTTCATCGAAGAGATCGAGACAGCGCCATGCGCCCACGCGCAATGCATACTCACGCCACGCGTGATTCAGCACATCGGGTTCAGGCATCACCGGACCGATAGTCGGCCCCAGCCCTTCACCGAACGCAAAGTGCTCGATGTTGAAGCCGATATAGACCGCGAGCCGCGAACCGTCAGGCCAGCGATAAACAGGGCGGTCGTTGATCGGCGAATATTGAAAGCGCCCGTGGCCGGGCAGCGCGCGATATGCGGGAGAATCCATGTTCCAGTGAGTCCTGTCGAGCGGCGCTACGCCTGTGTTCACGTCAGAACCAATGGTAGGGATGCCAAAATAGCCGCATCGAGATTGCTGCGAACAAACTCTTGTCCGCACGCGCATTGAAGGTCACCACTCGCTACTTCACGCGTCGAAGAGCGCCTTCCGGATGATCGCGTGAACACCCCAGTTGCCGTCCACCACCTGCGTCACGCCGAAGTCGACCGCGACTGAGATCAGCGAGATCGCCTCATCTTCGGAGAGGCCCTTGGTCGTCATCAGGAAGCGCCGCGTTTTGATGAACGCGTCGCGCATCGCGAGGTCGAGGGTCGATTTTTCATACACGGCGCTTTGCGCGCTGGTGCCGAATTCGGCCAGATAGTTCGGATAACTGAAGCCGTGAAGAACCCATTCCTCGGCGGTTTCGACCAGCGGGTAGGTGAGGTCCGCAAACGGCTGGCCGCTGAGCGTCTCTTTCTTATGAACCACCAGTTGGAAGTCGCCGGTGAGCGAACACTCGATCGCGGTACCGCACAGTTCCGAGTCTCCTTGCGATGCATGGGGGTCGCCAATGGAGAGCAGCGCGCCCGGCACCCCGACTGGCAGGAACACGCTCGCGCCGCGCGTCAGGCGCCAGTTGTCGAGATTGCCGCCGAAGGTAGACGGCGGAATCGAATCGATCAGACCGTCCTGCTGCGGCGCGACGGTGATCACGCCGAAGTGCGGACGCACCGGGATTTTGACGTTCTTGAGGATGTCGTGATTCTCGACGACCGTCGAATGATCGACCGGAACGCCGGGATAATCGATTGTCGGATGCATCACGCCAAAGGGATCGCGCTGAGGTGTCCAGCGGAAGTTATAGACAGCGCGCGCGCATGCGGTTTCGCCGGCGGTGGCGTCGGCGTCGAGTTCATAGATGGTGACGACCTCGCGCGGTTTCGGCTCGGTCAATAACTCGCGATAGTGAAAGCCCCACCACGCAGCAGCATTGCTGCCGAACGCGCGGCCGGCGAATTTCGGATTGGCGCAACTGCGCGGGTGAATATCGACGATACGCACTTCCAGCACATCGCCGGGTTCCGCGCCGCGCACGGCAATCGGTCCGGTGCAGATATGCACGCCGAAGCCTTCTCCCGCGCCACGTCCGTAGATTGACGCGTCCATGGGGCCCGCGCCGCGGCGGTTGACGTTCTTGCGCGCGGCGGTCCAGTGGAACACGCTCTCGGCGCCAGGATCGCCTTGCACCATGCGCTCCCAGTCATCCGCCGCGTGTTGCGTGAGCGTTTCGATAGTCACTGTATCGCCGCTGTTCACTTCGAGGACGGGCTTGAGATCGTGACTGAAGTAACCCCAGTGAATTGTGTTGGCTGTTGCACGCAACAAATGATGACGCGGCTTGCCGGACTCGCGCGGCGGTTGTGCTGAAGGCGCTTCAAGCTGCTCGGCAAAGCCGCTCTCGTCCATAACTTCATGAACCGCGCCCTGCTCGGCGAGCTGTGCGTGCACGAGCAAAGTCACGGCATTGACAGGCAAGCCGCGCGAGATTCGCCGCACGAGATGGCGCGCTAATTCAAGACCCGCTTCATGTCGGAAGGTGCGCGGCGACGCACCATATTGCTCGCGGAACACGCGGCTGAAATACGCGGGATCGTTGAAACCCCAGCGGAAGCAAACATCGGCAATCGAAACCTTTTCATACAGCGGATTGACCAGCTCCGCGCGGCAGCGCTCCAGCCTGCGCGAGCGCAAGTAGGTCGAGAAATTCTGCCCAACCGCTTCAAACAGCTTCTGCAGATAGCGCGGCGAGACGCGCTCTTCTTTCGCTATCGACGTCAGCCCGAGATTGGGGTCAGCGAGGTTGCCTTCGATGGTTCGACATACGCGCGAAAAGATCGCGGCCTGAGATGGCGTGAGGCCGCTGTAGCTCCCTTCCTTGTCGTGACCGGCGAGACTCGCGACCAGGAATTCCGCGAGCGCGAGTTCGAGGGGACGCAGCTCATCGAGCGACAATGTCTCCACGCTTTCAGCAATCGAGCGCAGAAAGCCCGAGAAGACGTGACCGATGCCGGCCTCGCCCGGCAAACGCCCCGCACGCAGCGAGAACGGCGTAAGAAGGCGTGCGTTGATGGCAGAGCGGGGCACGCGGATCACGAACGCGCGGAAATCGGACGTGAACGACAGGCGCGCTTCCTCGCGCGACGACGCATAAATAATATCGCCGGTCGCAATCCGCGCGCGCACGCCGTCGGCGACGAGCGTCGCGCCGCCGTCGAGATGTAGCACGATCACGAGACTGTCGGCACCGTCGACCTTGAGCTCGATGGTTTGTGCAAATGCGGCCAGCGCGATCAGCTCAAAGCCGCTGCTCGACTTGCGCGACTTGATGGTTCCATTCAAGGGGCGCACGGCTGCCTGAGGCGCGCCGCAGCACAGACCAAGCCGGTCGAGCGCCTCGCTCCATGCGCGCAGGCGATCTACTTCGGCGTACGACTCGGTGGTGAAATGCAGTAAGTCCAACTCAGGCTCCCGGACTCTGACGAACGTCAGTCGAGTGATTCAAAGGCAATGTCCGTGCCATCGATAACAACGCCCTTAGCGCCGCCGCGCTGCGCTACAACGGTGCATGGACGCACCACCGCCTCGCTACGCTACAACGGTGCGTTTGCGCACCGTTGTAGCGCGCGCACGCACAACTCACGCGCGAGGCTGTTTCTTCGGAGGAAAAATGCTGCGGGGGATCTTGCAGTGAATACCTTGACGGCCATCGACGACTTGGGTCACGGAGAAATCCGCGGCAACGCTCATTAGCGAATACGCGTCGTCGCGCGACAGGCCTTGCTGCTCGGTGAGCAACAACAACATATCGCGTGCAGCGTTTTTCGTCGCGATGTCGAGGTCTTCATCGAAGCCATGAACGATCCAGAAGTCCGGTGTTTCCAGCAGCGGCGAGGGAAATGAGAAGTCGCGCCGCAGCACGATCTGAAACATCACATTGAGCGACGCCTCGATCGCGGTTCCGCTGATCTCGCCATCGCCTTGCGATACATGCGGGTCACCGATCGAGAACAACCCGCCGTCCACGGCGACCGGGTAATACATGGTCGAGCCCGCGCCGATGCGCCAGTTATCGATATTGCCGCCATGCGCGCCCGGCGGCACGGTGCTCACACGGCCGGCCACGTCGGGCGCGACCCCTGCTGTGCCCAGATGAGGGCGCACCGGCACGCGAATGCCTTCGAGCGCGAGCTCGCGGCAACAGTCGCGAATCTCCGAGCGCTTGCCCGGCACGAGATATTTACCGGGATAGTCATACGCATAGAGCGCGTGAGCCGTGTTCGAAGCCTGATCGAGTTCGTAGATAGTGACGCGCTCTTTCTCGAAGTCGGTGAACAGATGACCCCAGTGCGCCGCGAGATTCGAGCCGTAGTTGAAGCGCGGAATCATTTGCAGATAACGCACTTCGAGCAGGTCGCCGGGCTTCGAGTCCTTCACAAAAATCGGTCCCGTCATCAGATGCACGCCGGGTTCGCGATCGGATTCGGGGATCGTGTCGTAGAGCGCGCGCACCTTGTCATCCATCATGAGGTCGGGAGCGTCGCCAGCATGGTGCGTGATCGCTTCGGCACGAACGAAGTCGCCGCTCTCGACGATCAGTGCGGGCGCTAGCGCCGCATCGAAATATCCCCAATGAACATTTTTCTGGATGGCAGGCAAGTCGTGAAGCATGCTTTCTAAAGCTCCGTAAGAGTGTGCGATCGGTGCAACGCGACCGAAGCCAGATCGTACGAGCGACAGAATAGATACACTTGGGTGACTGCGTACAAAAGCTTGTGCGTGGGCGAATCGGGTTGCAGCGCCACCCCGCTTCGCAGCACTTAGGCTACCGCCGGACTCAGCGCTTTCATTGTCGTTCACATCATCCTGTAAGGTCCCGCAGCATACCAGCCTGCACTATTGCAAC
>NZ_JAQGMM010000567.1 GCF_028292365.1 Caballeronia sp. | reverse complement strand
CCACCGATCGAACCAGCGCATTGTTGTACAGGTAGGCTGTGGTGCACGTGTGCTCCGGGACTAGCAAGAGCCGGTCACCGGTGCTGAGCGTGTCACTGCGGATCACGGTGTGCTCCTCGTTCATCATCACGATTTCGTCAGCGCCTTGAAACCGCTGACGCAGTGGCTTGTCCGGCGAAATGGCCTTGGCTCCGGCATCCAGCGTCGACGTGCCATTGCGCGTGGAAACAACCGTCGTGAGCACAAAACCGGCCGCCACCCAATCGTGGTGAGCGAGTTCCCTAAGGTGCTGGGCGTTCGAATACACCCATGTGCCGGGTGACACGTGACGCATCGCGGAGCGCGGCCAAAGATCGAACGTATAGCTGCAGCCTCCGACGACGTCGACGTCGATACCGTCTTCGCGCAGGCGCGACTGCAGCACCTCCAGCGCATCGCCAAGCTTTTGCACCTCGGCTTTACGTTCGTCATACTCGCCCCGGACGTTGCCGTCGTAAAGATGCCACCCTGCAAGCCGCCCGAGTCGCGCAACCTCGCGCGCGAGCTCAAGTGCTGCCTCGTCCATGGTGACGCCCGTACGGCCCAAGCCCGGATCGAGATCGACCCGCAGGCGGATCGCAGGCGAGGCGCCATCGAGTAGCCGGGTCCACAGGTCCAGTCCATAGCGTGAATCGACCAGACCCGTGAGTTCGGCCTTCGGAAACACCGCGGCCAGTTCAATAAAACGGGCGATGTTCTGTGGATTGACCGTCGGAAACGCCCAGACAACTCGCGTGGCGCCCGCAGCCAGCACCAGTTCAACCTCGGCGAGCGTGCTGGCTTTGAAAGCCTCCACGCCATTAGCCAGCAGTAACTTGACGAGCCACGCAGCGCGGTGAGTTTTCACATGCGGCATCAGGCGATCCACACCCCCGCATGCTTGCGCGGTGACTTTCAGGTTGTGCAGGACGCGGTCTTCCATCACCACGAAGCAAGGTGTTGCGACCGCTGGCACCAGGTCCGCGGCAATGGCGTTGATCATGTTGGGTGTTGTCATAGAGTGGTAGTTACGTTGCAATGTTTCGGACAGCGGCTTCGCATCGAGGGCTGTGGGTTAGTGGCGCAAGTCAGACAGGAATGCCTGCGCGCGAGGGTGCTGGGGCGACTGAAAAAACGTCTGCGGATCGGCGACTTCAAGAATCGCACCGCGGTCCATGAACCAGACGCTGTCGCTCACCTCGCGCGCAAATCCCATCTCGTGGGTCACGCACATCATGGTCATGCCGTCTCTGGCCAGTGACTTCATCACGTTGAGCACTTCACCCACCATTTCCGGATCGAGCGCACTCGTCGGTTCGTCGAACAGCATCACTGGCGGTTCCATCGCCAATGCGCGCGCAATTGCGACGCGTTGCTGCTGCCCTCCCGACAACTGCTGTGGATATGAGTCCGCCTTGTTGGCCAGTCCCACGCGATCAAGCAGCGCCAATGCCTGCCGTCTAGCATCCTTGCGGTTTTTCCCAGCCGCTTTCATTGGCGCGAGACATACATTGTCGAGCGCCGATAGATGCGGAAACAAGTTGAACTGCTGAAACACGAAGCCGACACGGCTGCGAAACCGGTTCAGATTCATCGCAGCCTGATGGACGCTGGTACCGTCGACCGTGATCTCGCCTGACTGTATCGCCTCGAGGCGGTTGACAGTACGAATCAGCGTCGACTTGCCCGACCCCGACGGGCCGCACACGACTACCACCTCGCCTCGCTTCACCTCGGCGCTCACATCGACAAGCGCCTGATACGGGCCGTACCATTTATTAACTTTGGAGAACTGAATCATTGACGACACTCCTGACATTAGGCATCTTCCCCGAAGCGCGCCGGCGCGAAATACGCGTTTCAACACCCTGCACGCATCGGGTGAGCGTGTAACACACCACGAAGTACACCAGCGCGAGAATCAGAAAGACCTGAAACGGCTTTGTGAGAAGACTGGCGTTAATCTGCTGGGCCGAAAACGTCAGCTCCTGGACACTGATCACATAACCGATCGACGTGTCTTTCACCGTCGAAACGCATTGGCTGAGAATGCTCGGCAGCATGTTGTACAGCGCCTGCGGCAAAATCACGTGACGCATCGTCGACCCGTAACTCATTCCGAGCGAGCGTGCGGATTCGGTCTGTCCTTTGGGCAAGGACTCGATACCCGCGCGGACAATCTCGCTCAGGTAAGCCGCCTGATAGATCACCAGTGTGACGACGAGGGTCGTGAACGCGCTGACGAGATGGCCGATCAACCCCGGCACCAGGAAATAACTCCAGAACACCAGCATCACGAGCGGCACACCGCGCACAAAATAAACAAGCACGGTAGAGGGCACGCTGAGCACCCTGTAGGGCGACACCCGGCACAAAGCGAGCAGCAAGCTAAGCGGGACGGCAAAAGCGAGACCGAGCAGCGCGAGAATCAGCGTGAGCGCCAGACCACCAATTGGTCCACTCGGATATTGCCCGAGCAGCAGGAAATGCGCGTTGTGCGTGAGTATGTCGAGCATGTTTTATTTCGCCGGGATGCGGGTTTGGCGCGCGACCGCTGCCCCCACACCCATCAGGCTCAATGAAATGGCCAGGTAGATGACCGTTCCAACGAGATAGATTTCAAAGGTCCGAAAAGTCTGGTTCTCGATGTCACGCACCGTGTAGGTCAGCTCCGCAACACCAATTGCCATTGCCAGGCTGGTGTTCTTGAAGAGCACGACGGTATGATTGATGAACGGCGGCATGGCGATGCGAAAGCTCTGAGGCAGGATCACGTATCGCATCGACTTGGCGAAGCTCAACCCGAGCGAACGCGCTGCCTCGTGTTGGCCAGCCGATACCGCCCGCAGGCCGCTTCTAATATCCTCGGAGTAGTACGCCGCCATGCACAAGCCAATCGCCAGGGAGGCGAAAATAAATTCGCCCCCATTCGCATTGATCCATTCTTGTGCGCTGTCGGGCAACAGCGTGGGAAATCCGAAGTACCAGAGGAACAACTGTGCGAGCATGGGCACGTTCTGGTGGTATGCAACGTAGCCGGCGACGAGCCGCTCAATGACCGGGTTGCCCATCGCGCGCAGCGTCGCCATCACCGTGCCGAGCGCGACCGCGAGCACCCAGCTCGCAAGCGTGAGCAACGCGGTGTATTGCACTCCCCACAGGAGGTGTTGCAGATTTGGGGCCGCGAATATTCTTGCAAAGTCGAGATGTAGCAACATCAGCAATCCTTATCATACGGAAAGACTTGAAGGTCAGCCCTTGATCGACTCGACCTTGAAATCGCGATGCATCTGGTAAATCGTTTTGGGGCCGAGCCACGTATCGAAAATCTGCTGGGCTTCGCCCGATTTTTCCATCCCGTCCAGCGCGTTGTTCACCGCGGCAAGCAATGCCGGTTCGCCCTTCTTGATGCCAAGTCCCCAGTTTTCGAGGCCCACCGGCGGCGACAGCGCTGCAACGTTGGTGTCCGGGCCGAGTTTGGCGGCAAAGCGGTGCATGATCGGTTCCGAGACAACAAACCCGTTGACCTTGCCTTGCACCATGGCCAGGAACGCGGAGGGAGAGTCGTCATAACTGACGAGCTGCACGCTCGGCATGACCCGTCCCATGATGGCGATGTTGCTCGAGCCCTTGATCGTACTGACGCGCTTGCCGTCGAGATCGTCCCGCGCTTTGAACGGGCCGCTGGTCTTCACTGCAATGACCTGCTTGGCGACATAGTACTGATGCGTGAACGTAAGTTGCTCAGCCCGTGCGGGAGAATAGCCAAGTACCGCCGCGAGCACGTCGACACGGCCTTGCAGCAGTTCGGGAATGCGTGCTTCCATCGACACCACCTGCAACACGGGCTTGACGCCCAGCGCCTTCGCCACGCCCTTGCAGTAGTCAACGTCGTACCCGACTATTTCTCGCGACGACGAATCCTGGAAGCCGAATGGCTCGAAGTTGGCCAATACCCCGCACACCAGCGTTCCGCGTGCCTTGATGTCCGCGAGCTGGTCGGCCCGTGCAGTACCGGCCAGCAAGGCCAGGGTCAGCCCGAGCACTGCTGCGGTTAGTTTGTTAGACGATTTCATGCGTTTCTCCGTAGACGGGGCTTCAAAACGCAAACTCGAGCTGCCAATGGGCTCGATCTGCATTGCGGGGGACTTGGAGGTCGTATTCTTGGTGTAAAAAAAACCCAAATAAAGAGATATTTGCGGATAATTATCCATTCCAAAACTAGATTGATCCGAGAGAGGCTGCATGGCGCACCAGATCACTTTCCCGCAACTCGAAGCACTGGTCGCCATCGCGGACATGGGCTCGTTCGAGGCAGCCGGGCGCAAGCTGGGCAGCGTTCAATCTGGCGTGTCGCGCCATGTTCGTGAACTGGAGGCTCACTTCCCGAGACCGCTATTCGATCGCGGTTCGCGATCGGCACGGCTGACCGTCGACGGCCTGGAAGTCCTTTCGCAAGCGCGCTCGATTCTTCAGCAACGCGACGTCCTGTTGAGTCAGTATGCGAGCGAGAAAATATTGCGGCGGTCGTTGAGGCTGGGCGTGACCGAACTCGCGGCGCTCACCTGGCTGCCTGCCTTCATCGAAGCACTGCGTTCTGCCTATCCGCTGGTGAAGGTCGAACTGGAGGTGGGCGGTGTTGCCGCGGATCTCTACGAAAAGCTCAGGCTGGCGCAGCTGGATCTGGCCATCGTGCCCGACACGCCCCGCTGGGCGGACATGTTGAGATTCCCGCTCGCCAACGTGCGTAACGGCTGGTTCTGCAGCCCCACGTTCAGCCTGAAACGGCGCCGGCTCGCTGTATCGGAGCTTGGTCAGTTGACCTTGCTGTCCCAGGCCGGCGACTCGGCGGCAGGACATGTCATGAGCAAATGGCTCGAGCGCAATGGCGTGCAGCCGCGCAGCATCCTGACCTGCAACAACTTCGCGGCGCTGGGTGGCATGGCGAGCGCCGGGCTGGGTATCGCCTGTCTGCCGAACGCCATTTCCGACGAACTCGTGACGCTGGGAATGTTGCGCGAAGTCCGTGTGGGGCCCGTGATGCCACCGGTGCGTTATGTTGCCGTCGCGCGGCAAGACGCGTTGACACCGTTCCACCGCAAGGTCATTGCGCTCGCACGCGCGACCTGCAACTACAAGACGCGCTATCAGGACGTCAGCGCCCGCGAACCGCTCGTCAACGAGGCCGGATAACCATGCTGACCGTCAAGCAGATCGAGACCTTCTACTGGGTAGCAAAACTCGGTACCGTTCAACGTGCAGCCGACAAGCTTCATATCACGCAGTCGGCCGCAACGAAGCGCTTGCAGGATCTCGAAGCTAAGTCCGCTGCACCTTTGTTCGAAGGGGGCGGCAAGAAAGCCAGGTTGTCAGCGAAGGGGCACGAGATGCTCGAACTGTGCGAGGGTCTGCTGGAAAGCATTGGGCGACTGGAAGCCTACCGGGACGCGGACCGGCATATGACCCGCGTGCTCCATATCGGCCTGACGGAGCTGGTGGCGTTGACCTGGTTCCCAGCGTTCCTGCAGCAGATGCGCGAGATGTTTCCGAATCTCATCCTGCAACCCCAGGTGGACATGTCCGGGCCGCTGCGGGAACAAGTGATCGACGGCCGCCTCGACCTCGCGGTCCTGCCCGAACCGGAGTTGCCCGCATCGGTCACGCGAGTGGCGCTTGGCAGCGCTCGCTTCGCCTGGTTTTGCCGGCCGGGTGAGTTCGACAACAAGCGCACGGTACCGCTGCGTGAACTGGGCACCGTGCCTGTCATCGAGCAGGCTCCCGTATCCATCATTACGATCTTGAGTTCAAGGGGCTTCGAGAGCGCGGGGGTCAATCCCGAGCGAATTTGTGGTGGCAACAATGCAGTCGTAGTAGGCGGACTCGTGGCGGCCGGGGTGGGCGTGAGTTTGCTGCCGGTCGATCTTTTCAGGCAGCAAATTGAAAACAGGCTGATGCAAATCGTGATGACCGACCCGCCGGCGCCGCTGGTTCGCTACGACGCAATTTTTCTGACGCAGTCACATTCCGCGCTGGGGTACATGGTTGCCGATGTCGCACGGCGTTGCTGCGACTTCAGTTCAGGTGGTCAAGCACCGAGTGCGCGTTAAGTCGCCGGTGCTGAAACCGGCACCGGCGACTTAACGCGCGCGTGCAACTCACGCCGTCACGGTCGATACCAGAAGATCTTCTATCCGCACCGGAAGATTGCGGACGCGAACGCCCGTCGCATGATAAACAGCGCTCGTGATCGCCGGTGCAAGCCCGGCCAACCCGATCTCGCCGATCCCACGTGCCCCAAGCGCATTGAGCGCGAAGTCGGGATGATCGAGAAACACCACATCGATAGCCGGGGAATCAGCATGCGTCGTCATCACATAGTCTGCCAGATTACGATTGATCGGCGCGCCCGAGCGTGGGTCGTAGAGCGTCTCCTCGAACAAAGCCATGCCAACGCCCATCACGACGGCACCCTCGATCTGATTGCGGCCCGTGCGGGCATTGATCACCTTGCCGCCGTCTATGACGCTCACCACGCGGCTGACTCGCAACCGTGCCGTCTTCGGCTGCCAGGTCACTTCGACAAAATGCGCGCAGTACGAATGGATCGATACCTTCGCGGCATCGGCGTCGTCCTGGCTCGCCCCTGACTGGCCCCGCCCCATCACCGCGTTGACTTGTGCCACAGCGAGAATGCGTTCGAAGGGAACACCCGCGCCCGCCGACGTTCCTTTGCGATAGACCATGCCGTTGTCGAACGCCAGCGTCTGCGCCGACTGCCCCGCGAATGGCGAATGATCGGCTTGAGATGCTGTGCTCAGCATTTGTTGTATCGCCGCTTGCGTGGCTTGCGTTGTAGCCGGGACAAGCGATGCCGTTACCATCGAACCGCCCGACAAGGGACCAGGCGGCAAACGCGTGTCGCCGATCACCACCGATATCTTTTCCAGCGCAATGCCCGTGAGATTCGACACCATCTGCGCAAGCACGGTGTAGGTCCCTGTTCCGATATCCTGGGTTGCGGTAGAGACGCGCACCGTGCCGTCGGTGAGCAACTCCACGGAGACCTCAGCCGGCAATCGCCTCGCGGCCCACGATCCGACTGCCACGCCCCATCCCACGATCAAGCCGTCGCGGCGCATGGAACCGACCTGCGGCGTGCGGCGCGACCAGCCGAAACGATCCGCGCCAAGGGTCAGGCATTCCTTGAGATGGCGGGATGAAAACGGCACGTTGAGGCTTTCGTCGATAGATGGCTCGTTAGCTAGCCGCAACGTTACCGGGTCGATATTGAGCTTGATGGCAAGCTCGTCCATGGAGGACTCCACCGCGAACAGTCCCGGCACGGCGCCCGGCCCTCGCATCGACGTGCTCGGTGCGATGTCGCGGCGTGCATAGGCGGCTGTCACACGAAGGTTCGGTGTGCTGTACAAATACCCGGTTGCCTCACCGCAGTTCTCCTTGCGGTTTTCCGCACGCGAATTCTGATACACGTAGTCCTGCTGCAGCGAAGTAAGACGCCCATCGTTCGTCGCGGACAAGCGCATGCGTTGCTGCGTGCTGGTCCGATGACCCACGTTATGGAACATCATCGCGCGGCTAACCACCAGCTTGACGGGTCGTCGAAGATTGCGGGCGGCGGCGGCAGCGAGTAACGAATGAGACCAGGGAAAGAGCTTGCCGCCAAACCCCGAACCCAGATATTTCATGATGACGCGAACCCGCTCCTCCGGCACGCCGAGCATTTGTGCCATCACCCTTCGCTGGTTGACTATCGACTGGGTCGTTTCGTAGAACGTATAGTTCTGGCCATCGAATAGCACGACCGTTGCGTGCAGTTCGATCGGGTTATGTGTCTCGACCGGAGTCATGTATGTCTGATCGAGCTTCAATGCCTCCGGAGCCGCGGCGAACGCGGTGTCAACATTGCCTCGCTGAGTGTCGGCTGCGGGCGAGCTCTCGGCGGACATTGCGGTGCGCACGTCCGGGGTTTTGTTCGTGTATGCCACTTTTACCGCCGAGGCGGCCGCTGTCGCCTGCTCGAAGGTATCCGCGACAACCACGCCAATATATTGCCCATAGTAGTAGATGACATCGTCCGATAAGGGCGGACGCTTCTCGTCAATTCTTGCGTCCAGTCCGAAACCGGCGCGATAAAACTTGCCGATGTTCTCGCGGGTGAACACCGCCCTGACCCCGGGCATCCGTGAGGCGGCAGTGCTGTCCAACTGCGTGATACGTCCGCTTGCGATCGTCGCGCAAAGCGGCACGGCGTAGAGCATGCCGCTGGGGTTGACGTCGGCGGTGTAAGTCGCCGTGCCGCTGACTTTCAGTGGTCCGTCGATCCGGACAAAATCTCCGCCGATCAACGGACGAGTGTCGTGACCTTCCGATTGCATTTTTTTCTCTCGTTTTTGTGACGCCGCGTCAGGCAGCCTGGGTAGCTTGAGTGCTGAGTTCAAGGGTGTGCTCGATGCAGCGCTTCGCCAATTCGATCTTGAAGCCATTCATGCTTTGCGGCCTGGCCGATTGCACGGCCGCCTCGGCGGCCGTCCGGAACACCGCGGCGCCCGGAGCCTGGCCGAGCAATATCGCTTCAGCCTCACGCGAACGCCACGGTTTAACGCCAACGCCGCCGAGCGCTACACGGATGTATTCAATCCTGCCAGCCGATACAGTCGCGACGACAGCAGCCGACGCCAGCGCGAACTCGTACGACGCCCGGTCACGTAGCTTGAGGTAAACCGAGCGGTTGCCGGGCGTTGGACGTGGCAGCGTCACATGGGTAATCAGTTCGCCGGATGCCAGCACGTTTTCTCTGTGTGGCGTATCCCCGGGCAGCAAGAAGAAATCGTCAATCGCAATACTGCGTTTACCCCGCGAGCTCTCAACGTGGATCGTCGCGTCCAGGGCAGACAGCGCCACGTTCATGTCCGAAGGGTTGGTCGCGATGCATTGATCGCTTGTCCCCAGCACGGCGAGGTTGCGGTTATAACCGCCGATGGCTGGACATCCCGAGCCGGGCGAACGCTTGTTGCATGGCGAGGTGACATCGCGGAAATACACGCAGCGTGTGCGCTGCATGAGATTTCCACCGGTCGTCGCCATGTTGCGCAATTGCGCTGATGCCCCCGACAGCAAGGCTTGCGAAAGCACCGCGTAACGCGCCTTGATCAAGGGATGATTGGCGAGGTCGGCATTGCGCACGGTTGCGCCAATCAACACGCCGCCGTCTTCGGTCGCCACCACTTGCGCGAGCGGCAGCCGATGGATGTCGATCACTTGTTCCGGTTGTTCAACGTCCAGTTTCATCAGATCGAGCAGCGTGGTCCCGCCCGCCAGAAAACGCGTGGGGCTTGCCTGCGAGATGCCATCGGGCTGGGTGCTCGCCAGCTCGGTGGCGCGTCGGACATTGTCGACGCGCGTGAGTTGAAAGGATTTCATCTTTGCATTCCCCTTACGCTTTGCGTCTAACCTGCTGGATAGCAGAGACAATGTTTGAATACGCGCCGCAGCGGCAGATGTTCCCGCTCATGGCCTCTTTGACTTCGTCGTCACTGTGCCCATAGGGCTCGTCGAGCAGCGCGACGGCCGACATGATCTGGCCCGACGTGCAATAGCCGCACTGAAAGCCATCATGCTCGACAAAAGCGGCCTGCATGGGATGCAGCGCGCCCGGTTGGCCGATGCCTTCGATGGTCCTTATCGCCTCACCCTCGTGCGTAACAGCCAGGCTAAGACACGAGTTCACGCGGCGTCCGTCCACGTGGACCGTACATGCACCGCACTGACCGTGGTCGCAGCCCTTCTTGGTGCCCGTCAGTTGCAGATGGTCACGCACGCAGTCGAGCAAGGTCGTTCGCGGATCGATATCGAGGTCATGGTCCCGGCCATTGACATTCAGCCGGACGCGCATCGTGGCGCCAGATACCGGTGTATCGCGAACCGGCGCTTCCGCGGTATCGGCAAACGCAACAGCGTGAAGCTGTCCCGCGCCGACGGCAGCGCCTGCCACGCCGACCCGCGTGAGAAAGGTGCGACGGGTCACGCGTTCGAACAGCGTGCTCTCTTCGTCCTCGGATTGATCCGGCCCATTCTTTCTAAGGTCCTTGGTCATTCGTCAGGTTCTCCAGTGAACTTACCCATGCTTTACAAGTGATGTATCCGTCTCTGTGCAAATGAAAGCACGGAGACCGGTCCGCAAGCGCGTTGTCAGGACGCGACTCAATTGCCCGCAAGGCAGCTCAGCGCCAGAGCGTTCAAAATGTGTGCGATTGATTTCGTGCGCTTGCATCGAGCAACGGTCGATGGTGAATGATGATGGCGCTGCAGCAAGGGACGGACTTGACCTACGCAATCGGACTCCTGTATTGATGATGTTCCGAATACATGCCGCCTTCAACGTCTTCTCGTGATTAGACTCAGCAGAGGACGAGATGAATCCGAGGGCAATTGGCTGAAGGCGCAGCGCGGACTGCATCCGCAGCCTGCATCGCTCTACACCTTGGTCGAATAGCGTGATTTCTTCGGAAAGTGCCGTGGCTCAACGCAGCGATTCCCATCCTTTCAAAAAGAATACGGATGCTTGGAAGCGAGCTTGTAGGTGGTGGGCGTGAAGTGGAGTCGTGTTGGGGCGGGGGTCGCGAACCTTACCCGCAGGTTTGCGAAGAACGGCAAAATGCATGGCAAGGCGACCGCTCGTGGAGCGCTCACCTTGCCATGCTTCGTCATGCTAATTGCCCTATATCAGTGCCGGTTGAATCCCGGTTGGTCAATGGATCTTTGGAAAGCCATGGCGTTCCGCGAGTAGATCCAGGATGCGACGAAGCGTTAGGACACCCTGAGAACACCTCTTAGAACACGCGTCCTTCGGTCAGATGCGTGGTGTCGCCGTTCAACTGATAGCCGCCGATCACTCGCGCCTTGTGCAACAACGGGTTGTGGCTGAAGATCGTGCGCAAGTTGCGCCAGTGACGGTCGAAATTGTGCACACGCGACGTCGCGGAAGCGCCGCCAGCCTCGAACAAGCGCTCGCCCGCATGCAACGCCAGCTTGCTCACCACCAACTGTGTCTTGGCCGTGGCCAACGCACCCTGCAATACCAGTTCTTCAGCGTTGTGCGCCTGAGCGCGAATGGCATTAGCCGACCGATCCAGTACGCGCGCATTCTGCTCGACCAGCGCATCAATCGCGTGACTGTGAGCCGCAAGATCGCCTACCACTTGCTGGATGAAATGATCCTCTCGCGCAGATGCCGCCGGGCTGTGCAGCACCGGCCGCCCATGCTTGAGCACATAGTTTTCAGCATCCGCAAGAATATTGCGGACGATGCCCGCAGCCACCGCGACGAGGTGCAGTTGCCGCAATGCGCCACCATGCCGCCCTGCCAGGGTCGAATTGCCTCGTGGCACCACTTCGTTCGCATGGACTTGTACGTTGTCGAGGACCAGACTGCCACTGGCGGTCATCCGCTGGCCCATGCCATCCCAGTCATCCAGTATCTGGATGCCCTCTCGCGTAACCGGAATGATGGCAAGCACGTTGTTGTTGTTTTCGTCCTGGACGTTGATACGCGCATAGTCGGAAAACGCCGTTCCGGTCGAGTAGTATTTCTTGCCCGTGACACGATAATCGTCGCCATCGCGCCGTAATATCGTGCCTATTTCACCGGGCCGCGATGTGCCCCGCTCGGTCGACGCACCGCCGAATATTGCACCGTCCAGCAAGCGCTGGATCTGAGTGTCGTTGAACGCTGAACGCGGCGACAACAGGAGCGACTCCGTCAGGTCGAAATGGATACGCAGCGCATGGGCAATGTTCGATTCCTCCGCGGCGAGGGTCGCGATAACCTGAAACAGGTCTGGCAGAGAGCCGCCCAGCCCACCCCATTCAACCGGCAATCGTAGCAAGCCAAGGCCGGACTTGCGAAACAGCGCAAAACCATCGAACGGCAATTCACGTCGCGCCTCGCGCGCCGCGGCGTCGTGGCCTAGCTCCTTAGCCAACGCTGGCAGCGCGGCAAGCGCCGCATTTAGCTGTGACGTCGCGGTAATTTCAGATGGTGCATTCATGCTTACTATTTCCTCTTGTTAGCGTAAAGCGCCGGACTGCTCGAGCGAGGCGTACGTTGCGGCCGAAAGCCTGCCTTGATAGATGAGCGTCTCATCCATGTCCGTGAGAAGGAATCTGACATCCCCGAACTCAGCGTTACTTGCTGCCGACAAAGCCCGCATTGATTCCTCGTATCCGACTAAAAGCGCAAGGCCATTGCGCCAAAAAAGCAATGTGGCCTCTCTGTAAGTGCTGCCCGCGCCTCACTTGTCGTCCCGGGCTGTCAATTCACGAACGAGCGGTATCACCTCTTGCGCAAAGCGCTTCATATCTGCTTCAAACGGCTGGAACTGCAACATGAACAACTCGATTCCGGCCCGGTGAAATTCGACAATACGCCGCGCTACCGTTTCGTAGCTGCCAACCAGCCCCGCTGCGGTTCCGCCATTCGATCCAACGCGCGCTGACTTGGCGAACGTCTGGTGCATGATCACCTTTGGATCGCTGTTTTCCTTCTGCGCTGCACGCAACGGAGCATCCTTTGCAGCAAGCGTGAACAGGTAATCGAGATGCTCTTGCGCCTGTCCGTCCGTTGGCCGCGCAATCACGAAAGCAGAAAGCCCGAAGCGCAATGGCAGACCGGTGCGGGCGCGCCCTCCCACGTCCTCGATCAGTCGACGCACATCGGCCAACGGTTGGCCGTTGATGAACCAGAAATCGCCGTGGTCCGCCACCAGCGCCCTCGCCGGCTCCGACTCGCCGCCGACATAGATGCGCGGTCTCTCTCGAAAGCGGTCGGCCGGGCGCAAGACATAGTCTTCAACATCGAAGAACCGCCCCTTGAAACTGGTCCGCTTGCCAAGCATCAAGTCATTCACAACCGTGATCCATTCACGGCCGTACGCGTATCGTTCGTCATGCTCGGCAAAACCGATACCGGCCTTGGCCAGCTCAGGACGGTTCCACGCATTGACCAGATTGATCGCGAATCGCCCACCGCTGATGTCTTCAATCTGCAGGGCCATCTTGGCCAGCGTGACGGGATGATAGAGATAGGGCTTGATCGCCGTGATGATCTCGATGCGCGTGGTTAAAGCAGCCAACGCTGCCGAGGCAGTCCAGGCCTCTAGTTGATCAAGCGTTTCGTCATGAGGATTGATCGTATGCTGCGCGACCAGTGTCGAATCGAAACCGAGTCGCTCGGCTTCCAGGACGAGTTCGCGGTTGCGTGACCATGACGCGTCGTAGGGTTCGTCGGGATCCTGCAGCGCGGCACGGCTACCGTGCACCAGTGCCCAAATACCGAAGCGGGGAGTTGACGAAGGCATCAGTCGACCTAACGTGGATTGAGAAGACAAGAATAAGAACCTGCAAGCATGCGTCGCCCACGTTGCGCCGGTCAATGCCGCTCTTCCAGTTTGTTTGCATATCGATAGAAGGAAAACCGGAATGCGAATCCGTTTTCTATCCGGTCATTCCTGCTGGACGTTTACGTGCCACCGCTTTTTCAACCCTTATATCCGCATTGGAAATTGCGTTGCCGCGCTAACGCGATAAGGTTCAGCCGATTTCTTGTTAGATCAAATCGTTCGCCATTCTTATACTGGCCCGGGTGAGTGCTTGATTCGTGCTTGATTCGTGCTTGAGTTGAATCGAGGCACTCAGCCCCTTCACCGTGCCGTTTCCTTAGCGGCTCTCTTGGCACTTGTGCGACAAACCAGTGAACGACTACCCATCATGACAACGCCAAACCCTCGCAATGCAGATCACCCTATCGATCCGCAATTCGTCAATCGCTGGTCGCCCCGGGCCTTCAGCCCGGAACCTATCGATAAAGCCACGCTGCTGACCTTTTTCGAGGCCGCCCGATGGGCGCCTTCCTCGTATAACTCACAGCCATGGCGTTTCATCTACGCAACGCGCGACAGCGAGCACTGGACGCAATTTCTGGGCTTCCTGAACGACTTCAACCGCAGTTGGGCGAGTGAGGCGGCGGCGTTGGTCATCGTTCTTTCGAAGAGTACATTTGCCCCGCCGGGCACGACGGACGAAGTGCCGTCGATCAGTCATTCGTTCGACAGCGGCGCCGCGTGGGGCTATCTTGCGCTGCAGGCAAGTCTGGCTGGATGGCATACGCATGGGCTCGCCGGAATCGAGCGGGAGAAGATCCGGACAGAGCTGAAAATCCCGGATACCTACTCGATTGAAGCGGGAATCGCGATAGGCCGCCTCGGCGACAAGGCTTCTCTGCCGGAGGGGCTACAGGCGAGGGAAACGCCCAGTCCACGCAAACCGCTTAGCGAAATCGCCACCGAAGGCAGATTCGAAGGCTGATCGCAGTCCAACCTAAACCCAAGGAAACTTTTCCCATGTCCCATCACGTCTACAAGCAAATTGAACTGACGGGCTCGTCAACGCAATCGAGTGACGACGCGGTGTCGGTTGCGCTGGCAAGAGCCAACAAAACCTTACACAACATTGACTGGTTTCAAGTCATTGAAACACGTGGTCATGTTGAAGGTGGCAAAGTTGCGCACTGGCAAGTGACGCTAAAGGTCGGCATTCGCCTCGACGACTAGGTGCGGCGGTCCCGTCGCGCATGCTGAAGGGATCTTGCTCAAGAGGACGATACTTTCTATAGCCGAAATACTTGGTTTGAGTGTGTGCGCGAAGGCGTTAAATTGCGCGCTCAACCACCAAGTCAAGGAATATAAAGTGCCCTTTTTGCTGCGCCTCTCCCGACGTGTCGCCCTGTTCTCACTCGCCTGTCTCATCTTCACAGGCGGGTTGAATGCAAACGCGGAAGAGCAAGTTCTGAAGATCGGTGTGACGACGGGACCCCACGAGGAGATTTTCGAAGCCGTCAAAAAGGTGGCGGAACGCGACTACGGTTTGCATATCCGGATTGTGGCCTTCAGCGACTACATCCAGCCGGACGCCGCACTCGATGCGGGCGATATTGACGCCAATAGCTATCAACATCGACCTTTTCTCGCCTCCCAGATTCGTGCACGCGGCTATAAGCTGGCAGGCGTCGGGCGTACGTGGATCGGCCCTATTGGCATCTACTCGAAAAAGTACAAGCAATTCTCAGCGCTTCCGGATGGTGCCAGCATCGGCATCCCGAACGATCCGGCAAATGAGAGCCGGACGCTGCTGCTATTGCAGAAAGCGGGAGCGCTAAAACTGCGCTCCGGCATCGACCCCGTCACGGGTATCAACGCGACACCTCGCGACATCATCAGCAACCCGAAGCAATTTAAGTTCTCCGAGATCGATGCAGCGCAACTACCGCGCACGCTCGACGACTTCGATGCGACCACGATCAACGCCGACTATGCAATCAAGGCCGGTTTGAATCCTGGTCGGGACACCATCCTGGTAGAGGACGCGGATGGGCCGTACGCCTGCCTGATCGCCGTTCGGGAACAAGATGCCAATAAGCCGTGGGTGCAGCAGATCGTCAAGGCATATCAGTCCGACGAGGTGCGCAACTTCATTCTGACGCGCTACAAAGGAGCGATCATCCCCGCGTTTTAATTCCCGGCAGATCAGGCTGCGGTTGCAGTACATGCACACATACGCATGTGTGCATGCGAGGGCCGCAAGGTTCATCTCGCCGCTCAGTGCCTGGCCAGTCGTTTCACCACGGCAATCATCCGGTCGACCTCTTCCGGCGTGTTATAGAACGCGAGCGAAGGCCGCACGGTCGCCTCCAGGCCGCAACGTCGCAAGATAGGTTGTGCGCAATGGTGGCCGGCCCGCACGGCGATGCCCTCTTCGCTGAGCGCACGCCCACTTCTTCGGGCGCGTAGCCGTTCATGACGAAGGACAGCACGCTCGCTTTGTCCGAAAGCTACTTTACTGCGACGCAGCATCTGATTTTACCGGTGGACCTGATGTCGGCAAGCACAGACAACGGAGACGTTGTTGATCGTCGCTACAGTCAAACCCAGTTGACTCAGGTAAATATAACGTTTCATACTAGAAAAGAAGCTCACGGCGAAAAGCAATGACCCGTCGGGGATGTCGATACGGCTCGCCAATCTCTTTCGCGAGCCGTATCGACCAACGGACCATTGGTGCCCCGCCTATCTGTGCTGGGGCGCACTTGATCGTCCGTCAATTTACTCTTGCCTGCCTGACAGCGGGCAGAAAAACGGGGGCATTGTGAGTGAGCTAACAGGCAAAGGCGCGGTTGTGACCGGCGGTGGGCGTGGTATCGGGCTGGCATGTGCACGGTTGATCGCCGAGCGCGGTGGATCCGTAGCATTGCTGGGCGAGGACCCTGAAGTGCTGGAACAGGCGGTAACAACGTTGCGCGCCGAAGGACTCAATGTCACCGCTATCGTGGCCGATGTTGGCATGGAGGACGACGTTGCCATCGCGATGGAACAAGCCGCAGCATTTCTGGGTTCAATCGATATCCTGATTAATAATGCGGCAATTCAACCCTATGGCACCGTTGCGTCGATGAAATCGGCTGAGTGGGACAACGTCATCCGAGTCAACTTGCGCGGAACGTATCTGGCGTGTCATTACGCTTTGCCATACATGCTCAAGGAACAACGCGGCTCGATCATCAACATCGCCTCAGTACAAGCGCTTGCCAACCAGACACGTGTGGCGGCATACGCTACCTCGAAGGCTGGCATGCTTGCTCTGACGCGCTCGCTTGCCGTGGATTTCGGCCCTTCAGGCATACGTGCAAACGCCGTCTGTCCGGGCTGCATCGATGCGCCAATGACACGCTTTGCGGCCGCTCAAACCGCTCCGGGGAGAGAAGAAGAAATCCTTCGGGAATGGGGTAAAGCGCAACCGCTCGGCCGAATCGGGCGTCCGGAAGAAGTCGCTGAGGTCGTCGCCTTTCTTGCCAGCGATCGTGCAAGTTTCTGCACAGGTGCGGAGTTCAAGGTAGACGGGGGGCTGATGGCAAGCCTCGGCGTGACGTTGCCGGAGTGACAGACACCGTGGCTGACCATTTTTCAGACTGGCAGCCCGCGTGTTGGTCGAACACAAAACGCGCGCGCAGCTGCAATCTGTCGTATGGACCAGACTCTTTAGCTTTACCAATGATCTGCAGTTCCACACGGCCTCGGAAGATCGAGGTCGTGTGGCAACCGCTTGATGACAGCACAGACACGTTCAAGCTCGTCCGCAAGCTGGCATGAAACCATGCGTCATGGAATCTCGGTGAATACGCTGTCGCGCTGCTGTTCGAACATATCGACGAGATAGCGCTCAAGCGGCTTCTCCGATGCAGTCTTGGGGATCTCGGGCACAACCTGCAGGAAGGAGATGACCGAGCTCGCTTCAAGCTGCGCACGGCAGCGGCGGAACACCTGCTGCGGATCAAAGTCTGACACCCGTTTCGGCACCACGGCTGCGACCACATCCTTCTCACCAGGCGCACCGGATGACGCCTTGACGCCATAGACGTATACATCGTCGACTGTGCCTGACTCGGCAATCACCTTCTCGATCGGAGCGGGATTGATAAATTCACCGTTATGTCGAATCCCCCCTCCCTTCCGGTATTCGAAAAAGAGCCAGCCGTTCTCGTCTTCATACACGACGTCACCCATATGCAACCAGCCGTCCTGGCCTTTCTTCGCAGACGCTTCCGGATTGCCAAAATATTCGATCTTGAACGGCGATCCGTCCATTGGCCTGAAGAGCAATTCACCGGGCGCCCCAGATGCACAGTCGCGGCCGTCGTCGACTATGCGATGCTTGAGCGTGGGCACCGGCTTGCCAATACTGCCGACCGGCCCGGCCCCAACAGGCTTGACCGTGAGCCCGCCCTCCGCCGCGCCGTAGAACTCGACGATCCGCACGTTGAAGCGTTGCTCGAAGTCGGTCCAGATCGCCGCCGGCATCCCCGCCGATATCACGAAGCGCACCGGGTTGTCAGGGTCGTCCTGCCTGGCCGGTTCGCTGTAGATCGCGGTCGTCATTCCGCCGAGCAACGTGAAGGTGGTGCACTGATACTTGCGCGTGATACCCCATAGCCGGGACTTCGTGAAGCGGCGTGACAGCACGGCCCGCATTCCGGTTGCGAGCGATGCACCAAGCGTAATGACCTGGGCGTTGGCGTGGGTCAGCGACAGCCCTGAATAGTGGCGATCGTCGACTGCGTAGCCAAATATTGCCGGGACCGCTGCCGACGCTGCGCAATAGCGCAGATGCGTCATGACGATACCCTTCGGATCGCCGGTCGTGCCGGACGTGAAGATCAGTTGCATCGGACTCTCGGGGTCGCGAGTCAGAATGGGCAACTCGGGGACTTGCTCGGGCCATGACGCGCGGTAAGACAGCACGTCGGAAAAGTCGGAGAGCGGCCTCGCGCCCTCGTCCGTTTCAAGCCCGATCACCCAGGACAGATGCTTGAGCGAACCCCGCACGGCGCAGAGATGGCCGAGCGTATAGTCGGCAGCGATGACCCCTTTGCACTGAGCGTGATCAAGCATGTAGGCGAGTTTGTCGCCCTTGGTGCGCGGATCGATCGGCACGAATACGGTGCCAGAGATCGATGCTGCCACCATGGCTTCGATGAACGCGGCATGATTAGCCATCAGCAACGCGAAGTGCTCTCCGGGACGCAGGCCCCGAGCGATCAGGACTTGAGCGAGGCGCTGGCCGTTTTCCCAGAGTTGCCGGTAAGTGCGCACCTCGTCGGGCCTCACACCGGCCCCTTCGACCGTGAGTACGTCCCGATCCGGCATGGTCTCAACGCGATTGGCGATCAGCGCCGCCAGGATGGTGTCTGGTCTGGTGCTCATGGCACGGTGTCTCCTGATTGTGTGCAATATGGTCTTAACGCTAACGTCCCAGAATCGTGATGCTGGCCACGGCTTCTTCCACGCCGCACAGACCGCCGCCGTTCTCGGCAAGCGCAATACGTGCGCCCTGGACCTGTCGAGGTCCTGCTTCACCGCGTAGCTGGGTAACGAGTTCGTAGAGCTGTCCCAGCCCAGTCGCCCCGATTGGATGTCCTTTCGATTCCAGGCCGCCGGAGGGATTGATCGGAATCCGCCCGCCGATCGAGGTGTCGCCCCGCTCGGCGGCCACGCCCCCCAAGCCCGGTTCGCACAGTCCAAGTACTTCAGACTGGATGATTTCGCCGATCGCGGTCGCATCGTGTACCTCAGCGACCGAAACATCCTGCGGCGCCACGCCAGCCTGTTCATAGGCCTTGATGGAGCCAAGCCGTACCAAGTGCTGGTCGAGCGCTGCGGCAGGCCGGTCGCTGCCTGTCTGAAGCACGGAAGCCAACACGCGAATTGCACGTGAACGGCGACCTTTGAGCAGTTCGAGGCCAGCCTCGCTGCACACGATCGCTGCAGCCGCGCCGTCGCTGATCGGCGAGCACATCGGTAGTGTCAGCGGATAAGTGATTGGAGGCGCGCTGAGTACTTCTTCCACGGAGTAGGCCTGCCGATACTGGGCAAGCGGGTTGTGCACCGAGTGCCCGTGATTCTTGGAAGACACTGCGGCAATCTGCCTTTGAGTGGTGCCGAACTCGCGCATGTGCATGCGTCCCATCGACGCGTAGATATCCATGAACACGCTATAAGGCTTCTTCGACACGCTTCCTTCGGGCGGTTCGATACCCTTGCCCATCTCGAGCAACGTGCGCTTGCCGTTCTCGGTATCGTGCACGTCCCACGCACCGTCGAACGCGCTGAACGTACGCGCCTTGTCCGTCGAAAACATCTTTTCAGCGCCCACCGCGAGCACGATGTCCGCAGCGCCCGCCTTCACGTAGTTCACCGCCAGATGGAACGCCGTACTGGCGCTCGCGCATGCGTTCTCGACGTTGATCACGGGCAACCCGTGCACGCCCATCGCCCGCAACGCAAGCTCGCCGCGAATCATATGCTGGCCGTCCATATGTCCCTGCGTCGAGTTGCCGAAGAACGCGCCCTGCAGTTGCGCCTTGTCGCAACCGGCATCGGCGAGGGCGCCCTCCACTGCTTTGCACGTCATCTGCTTCACGCTAGTGTCCAGATGTTTGCCAAAGGGCGTCATCCCGATGCCCGCGACGTACACTTCCTTGCTCATGGTCACTTCTCCCTCGCTCATTGGCTGCGCGACGATGCACGCGGCGCTGTCCGATCCACACCTTTTTAAACGCTCTTCACTTCGTAGTTCAGGTAGCCTTCTTCGGCCTGAGCTGCAAGGAGATTGCGCGCGCCAAACGCCTGCGCCGGCGAAACAAAGCCGACCGCATGCAACTGCCCTCGCAGAATGCGACGTACGGCTTCCGCCCCGAGCACGCCAGTTTGCGCATAGGGTGAATTGCCGCGCAGAATCACACTGACAGAATTCGTGTTGCCGCGCCCCTGACATGACAGCGTGCAACGGTTGACATCGGCGTTCTCGCGGGCAGGCTCGTTCTGCGGCACGGCCTTGCCCCATTCGTTGGTGATCTCTTCCTGCCTGGCTGGATCAAGGTGCCGGCACTCCTCTTCGAATTTCCTCAGCAAGCCGACGACCGCGTTGAAACGCTCCTGGTTTCTGAACGACACCAGCGTCTGGCAACTACGCACACGCGGATCGCTCTCGTACCAGATCGGTTCACCACCGCCGCCCCAAGGCAACGCGTTCAGCAGCACGTGTTCACCCGGCACATGGACCTGATACGGCGTCGCCCAGGGCCATTGCACCAACTCTTTGTTGCGGAGGAAGAACTGCGGCTTCGTGCACATCCGCAGAAACGACATCGTCGACGCGACGCTGACTTCCGAATCTCCGAGGTAGATCACGTCGAGCGTGTCGATGCCCGGGGTTTCCAGCGCGATCTCGGCCGCCAGATTGCCTTCGGTCCACATGTACGAGTTGGCGGGGCACAGTGCCAGATCTTTCCTGGCAAACGCTTCTCCGTACGTGTGCTTCAACGAGGACATCCAGTCGGTTTCGCCCGTGGTGTCGAAATAGTGGCAACCCGCGGCGAGGCTGGCCTCGACCACGGGACGGCCAAGCTGCATGAAGGGCCCGACGATGTTGATGACCGCCTTCTTGCCTTTGAAAAGTTCTGTGAGCGCGTTCGTTTCGTGTTCAACCGCGACGCACTGGTAGTCATGTCCGGCAAGCTCCGGCACCCTGGACATTTCCTCTTGCAGCCGCTCTTTGTTGCGTCCCGCAGCGATGAACGGAATCCCGCGTTCGGCAAGCTTCCACGCCGTGAGCTTGCCTGTGTAACCACTCGCTCCATAGAGCACCACTTCGTATGTCGTTGCCATTCGTCGTCTCCTTGAAGTTGCTTGTCGAATTGCCTGGGCCACCGGGCGCGCGATTCAAAGCAGATCGGGGTCGATCAGGTAGTAGCCGCCCTTGATCGCGAGGACTTCGTTGCAGCCGTCCTCGATCAGGGACGCCCGCGCGTCACGCCAGATCTTTTCGATCGGATACTCGCGCGTGAGTCCGTTGCCGCAAAAGATTTGCAGTGCATCGTTGGCCACTTCGAATGCGGTTTGCGTCGCGGTGATCTTTGACGACATCGCTGCATGCAGCGACGGATGCGGCGACGTGAAGTTGTAGTGCACAACACGGCGCGCCAGGGCACGAGCCGCTTCGACCTTCCTGAACATATGGAAGAGCCGCGACGCCACCGACTGATGGCGGATGATCGCCAACCCACCCTGCTTCCGTTCATGCGCGTAGGCCAGAGCAAGTTCGAAGGCAGCGCGCGCCGCGCCGGTAAACACGGCGCCCATGATCGCGTTGGCAAACGTGTGAATTGCATAGACAGCGTCAAGGTATTGATCCGGGCCGGCGAGGATGTGATCCCTGGAAAGCTTGACGTTTTCAAAGAAGATTTCCCCCTGGTTGAGGGCGCGTTGTCCGACCTTGTCGAGAGGCTTGCCACGCGATACGCCTTCGGCGTCCATCGGCACGATGATCACGGCTCCGCGCTTCGTCTCAACACCGGCGCCACTGTCCGCCGCGCAGTAGAGGATGCAGACATCCGCCACGATGCCGTTCGACACCCATGCCGACTTCTGCCCATTGACGATCACGTCGTCACCGCGCAGCGTGACAACGCAGTTGGGCCGGCCGTAGGCTCCCTGCGGGTGCAGGATCATGCCGTTCGCGTCCAGCGAATCGGAGCCGTGATCGGGCTCCGTGATGGCCCAGCAGCCAAGCTTCGAATCTGGCGCAAGCGCCCGGCAAAACGGGTTGCCCAACACCGCGCTCATCAGTGCCGGAAGCAACCCGGCACCGTACGAAATGGCGAGTCCGGAGTCACCCCAGCCGAGCTCCTCGAACAGGATGCACATGGTTGTGGCCCGTTCGGCCGGCTCGAGCTCAAGAAGCCCGTCGACGCCGAACCCCATCTCGACATATTTCTTGCGAGCGTCCCAGTATGGCGAGCCCGGCGCAATGACCTCCTCCGGCGTCATGCGATCAAGTTTGACGCCGATGGGACGCATGACCTCCTCCGCAAAACGATGGACAGTCTGCTGGACCATCTGGCCCATCTCGGACAACTCGGGCTCGGCGCCTAACGGGCCTAGCTTGTGCGTTGTAGCGTGATTCGATGTCGCTGGCATGTCTCCTCCTTGGAAGTTGTTGGGCGGATCCTTTTCTGGATGACTCACCGATTTCCGGCGTGCTCGACTAACCATCGCGCAACTGTCGATCGGCGGGCTGCAGGAGAATCCCTTGCACTTGGATGTCCTCTATGGAAGTCATGGTGTGCGCGCGGAGCGCTGCGCAACATCCCCCGTACAGGGGAGCGCGATGCATGGGATTGCGTGGGATTGCGTGGACAAGGAAGCGATTCAGGGACAACCCGAATACGGGGAGCGGTTCATGGGTCTGACCGCGGAACCAATGCCTTCCGGGAAGCTGCCCTGCTGGATGGGTTGATCGATCGTCCGCGCGAGTTCGACCTGGTGGCAAGACTTCGCTCGCGATTGCCTGGTTCAACCCGTTGAGTGCAAGCGGCAAAAACGCGCTTTCTCACACAACGACCCGAACTCATTCGATGTGCGGCACTGCATAGTCGCGAAGAGGGTATGTAGTAAAACGATTATTTACGACAAACCTGAACAGATACCCATTTAGACATCTAAGGACCACGCAAGATCAGCACCAAGTGATAAGGAGAATTTCCGTTCGAATGACTATATATAGTCCTAAGTATCAGTGCAGTCTTCTGCGACAACGGCACCCGATGAGGGCAACCACTTCCTTTTCGTTCAAGTCCTCCCTTCGGTCAGATCGGGGTGGTAGCCCTGCAAATCTTTTTTTCGCGTGATTTTTCGACTAATCTGAAATGCAACGCTCAACCAACACACAACCCGCCGACTGCATGATCTTGTTGGCACGCTGGGAGATTGCCATGACACAGGTTTCCGTTGAAGACGCACGGTCTTTCTTGCTCAGTACCGATCTGTCCGATATAAAGCGGCCCACTTCAGGAGCCGGCTTGCTTGATGACACCACGCCTTCGTTCGATCAAAACCAGAATCAGGCCGTCGTTGTCGGTTCGGGTGTGCTCACGCTTGCACGAGGCGTTTCGGCCGATCGGCGCGCTGCCATCATGAACGCGCTCCTGCTTGCGCAACTCGTTCTCAAGCAAAAGCAAGTCGATCCAAAGAACGTCACCGAGTGGTACCGCGCGTACTGCGCGGTGCTCGCGAATCTTGGATGGACCATCGAAACAAAGACGGACACGCAGACTGTCCAGGGCAGCACCGAATTCGAAGCGCATCAGGCGATACTTCAGGTGGCGTCGCTACTTCTCGGACCCGGAACAACGGCGCTTGCGCTTGTCGCCACTACCTTGAACGCGATGGCGAGCGTTGATGCGAGCACCCCCTGGATCAAGATTTTCAGTCGTGAGACGAACCGGGCGAATGCATCGAATTTCCAGATGGCGCTTGTGGAACAAACGCCGGACGGACAATCCGGCGTGTCGCTCATGGCGTTCTCGCTGGAGGCGACGACCACGTTGGATCAGGTGCTGTTCTTCAAGGCTCATGTAAGCGCCGTGGAGTTCGTCTGCACCAGTTCGACGGCCACGATCAACGGCGATGTGCTCGACACCATCGCCGATGATCTAAGGAAGAAGGTGCTCAAGTACAGCACCGACTATGTCAGCCAGCTCGACCTGTGATGAACACGCCCGCCATATTATATTGCGGGATCCACCGTGGTATCCGCGTTGCAATGCACCGCGTAGAGCAGGCCGAGCGGATTGCCCTGTTTCAGCAGAAACTCGCGGCGGAGATCCAGGAACGCGGTGCCAAGGGGTTCGCCCTTGAGAAACACGTCAAAGAATCGCTGCGCCCACACCATGGCGAAGTAGGCCGGCGTCTTGCATTCGGTACCAATGACACCACGCGCTCCCTTGCTCATGAAGTACGGTGCGAATCCATCGTAGAACATGGGCGACATCTCGGCCGATTCGCAAGCATTGATGAACACCAGCGGACTGCCACCCAGTTGCACGCTGGCGGGCGCGGTCAACGTCAGTTCGTCCAGTGTGACCGTGCTGTTTGTCAGCGCAAGGCTTGACCCGCCCGGGCCGCCTGGATCGGTCAGGCCGTTGGACCCTGCGTGACCGTAGAAGTAGAGGATCTGATCGGTATTGTTGACATCGTTAAGCGCTGCCACCAGTTCTTCCGAAGTCTTCCTCCCGATCACTTTTATCCGCTCGGTCGAGCGCCAGTAGTCGCGTTGCTGTTTGACGAAGTCGCACTCCATCTGAATATCGATGTCGTCGTTCAGGTTGACGCTGACCGCGAGAACCGGATCGGTGCGAATGCGGCGGTCCGTCACTCTCATTGGATTCTGCAACGGAATCTGTTCGATCACGTGACGCATGCCGAGGAAGTTATCCCAGTCGAGCTTGGTGGGGTCGGACACATCGCCCACATAGAGCAAGCCCCAGGGAACCGGCAGGCTCTCTGCAATTATCTGCAGATTGAGACGGGACGTGCGCTCGCCGGCGAGACGCCGCAGAACGTCACCTATGGCTTTTGAATCGAGGCCGGCGCCCGGAGCATAAAACAGCTTTTGCAGCAGCAACGCGCCCGCGAACGACATGGTCTTCAGCGCAAGCGCGGTTGCCTCCTTCGGTATCTCAACGTCGGACTGGAACACATAGTTGCCGGCCGCATCGCGCTGCATCACGACCTGCATCAACTGGCTGCGCGCCACCTTGATGGCGTCGTCGAGATACGCGGGCGTGATCGGCAAGTGCGCGCTGGCCGCCACCGCGCCCCATACGGTGCAATCGTAGCCGCCGTCACTCGGTTTTATCAGCAGTCCCAGGTCTCTCGACTCCAGCAGCCCCGCGCTGCCGAACGCCCGCCCGCGTGAGGGAATCTCGTCCGGCTGCGCTGGCCGCGGCTGACCTATGTCGAAGCTCAGGTCCATCTGCTGGATAAAATTACCATCCTTGAGAATCGTCGCCTTGATCGTGCACGGGCCGTCTTTTAGCGGCGACACGTCAAAGCGCGCCTTGGTATGCGCCTTGCCCACGCGCGGCAGACGCATCTGGCTGGTTCGGCCTGAAATATCGAAGTCCTGAGTATCGATCTGAACCGTCAGCACGACCTCATCGACACCCGAAGCAAACACGCCCTCTTCGGCGAAGGCCGTCGCTTGAGCTGCGACCTTCCGGACCGTATCGATGTCAAATGCCAACGTGTACCACTCGCCCTTGACGAGCGGATCGGTCGGCTTCAGCCCCTCGAAGTCCGCGTTGATCCAGCGCTGGGGAGCCGGGGAGCCTGCCGCGGCCGCGGGCGATCCTGCGCTGAGTGAATCAACGTCGGCCGCTCCCGCAGCCAGCGACAGATCAAGCGCGCCGCCGTGCGTTGCCATCGCGTCGACAGCGGTTTCGATTCCCAGAATCTGGACACCGCGATGCGATGTGTCCGGGCCCATATTCGTTACCTTCACCGCCGTCTCGGCTTCACGCCGTGGAGCTCCAATATCCAGCAGCCCGGGCTTGCGCTTTGGAGCCGGAGGCGGGGCCGCAGCGGGTCCCGTTGCTACCGGCTGCGGGGCACCGTCCGGGGGATTGGCGCCGGCGGTACGTAGCACCGCGGGCGCAACTGCCGGCGATGCCGCCATGCCTTTCATCGTCAGGATCGCACCCCAGAACGCGTGTGCCACTTCCGGATGCGCGATGTCGCTGTGCGCGCCGGCGGGACCGTCGCCGTTCTTGATGACGTCACTGGCATCGAGGTTGTAGATACCGCCATTCTCGAACGTGTAGATAAAGCCGCTGGTCTGCATGACCAGGTCTTGCGCGCCCGCGCTGCCACGTATGCCAAATGTGCCTATGCCGCCGTACTCGGGATACGTCTCGCCCAGCAAGGTCTGCCCTTTGAGGCGCGCGCCGAGTGGATAAAAGCGGCCGACGGCTGAATCGTGGGAGGAGCGCGTGGTGACGAGCGGCCCGCGAACGCCGCCATCGCTCAGGATGCGCTGGAAATAGCCCAGCTTTCCTGGCGCGTAGGGAATGTCCGTGGCGTACGACCACAACGACAAGGCGCCCTGCACGAGAAACAGCGAATCGACCGGGCGCGGCAGCGGCGACGCATTGGCGCCGTCGGGACCGGCGACCATCGCGGACGCGACGATGCAGCCGAAGCTATGACCCATCAGATGAAACGCCGCATCGGGCGCCGCAACCTGCAGGTTACCGAGCAACGCGTGTGCGCCGCTTTCGCCGAACACGCGCGCGCGGTCCTTCATCTTCCAGAACGACAACTGGCGCAACGGCGCAAGGATCGCGTCCTTGATCGTTCCGGCAATGCCACCGCCGCCCAGTACCCGTTGCCCCGCTCCGTCTGCGTTGCTTGGGTTGGCCTGTTGTTGCGCTTGTTGTTGTGCCTGTTCGACGATCGACGGCGCGTCGAAAGCCTCCTGATCCGAACCCGGACGACCGCGCAAGCTCCCGACCCGCAGTTGCGACTCGTGGAAGAGCACCGCATAAGCGTCGACGATATCAGGCGTCAACTCGGCCGAGCGCGCCTGGTTCGCAAAGGCGAAGATCTCCGCTATGGCTTTCTTCGCTTTGTCCGTATTCGCGACTTGTGAGGCGACCGCTGCGATGTCGGCACTGGTGTCGCTATTATTGCTGCCCGTCGACAGCACCGTCGCCCCGGCGGCCGAAGCGCTCTCGACACCCCACGGCAGGCTGGGCCAGTGCAGGCCGATGACCAGCGGAGCGAAGCCTTGCTTGCGCGCGTTCATTTTCTCGATGTCTGCTTTGACGGACAGCATCGCCGCCGTCCACCGGTCGAACTGCTCCGCCGCGCTCGTGGCGTCACCCATCCAGCCGTGAACCATCACGAAGATATCGGTGACCGGCGCGTTCCCCTCCTTCAGCCGCTTGCGCACGGCGTCGCTGAGCATGGTCTTGTCGTCTTCCGGCCGCTCGGCGCCGTTTTCATCGAACATGATCAGGAAATAATCGAGCTGCGTACCTGTGATTTGACGGATCGGCATATCTGTCTCCCCAATTAGGCATGTGGTCATGCGTCGTTCATGTTGGCAATGCGCAGGCTCAACACCGGCGCAGCCCGTTTTGATGGCTTACGACAAACCTTGCTCGAACAACAAGGCTTCAAGTTCTCGCCGGCGTACAAGGCCGGCCGCGTTCGGGTCGCCTGCCCATAGCCTCTTCATGGAACGAAGCTGCGCAGGAATATCCTTGAAATTTTTCTGCGAAACGTCCACCTTGATTGCACGCATCTCGGTGTAGCGATCGCCATCGGCGCTGAAGGAAGGACCGCGGTTATAGACGAGCGAAACGAGCGCGCCCATGCAATCCGGCGACAACGCGTCGGAGCCGGGCAGCGCATTGGCGGTCTCGGTCGTAGTACGCGGCACGGATGTCTGCTGGAACACCGAGCTTGCCGCTGAGAACGGCACGGTTACCCCCGTCACTTGCTGCAATGCCTGATGTGCGGTTTCGCCCGTCAGGCCGCACACGCGCGACAGCGTCCCTACCGCCGGCGCTCCCAAGCTTGCTGTCCAGTCGCGGCCAATCTGCGCCGCTTGCACGTAACCAAGGTCATACCCTATGCCGATGGTCACGCCCGATTTTCCCTTCGGCCACGTCGGCCGCTGATACAGCCGGTCGTAAAGGGCTTCGCTCGTGATTTCGAAAGCGATGATCAGCTGGATCGCACGGTCCGAGATCGGCTGTACTGGACCGAGCAGAGTCGGCGCCGGCCCCGTGGGATGATCGGCCTCGAACTGCTTGCGCTCGTCATCTATGTCGGAAACCCCAAGAAGTCCGGGTGTGTTAATTGTTTCTTGTAACAACTGGTCAAAATTGTCCATGGCAGATCCTTCAGGTTAATTGATCTGTTTAACTAAATATCTGGTGTGAGGCGTCAATCCGGACTGAATGGCGAGAAGATAAAATTAGTCTCTTACAACCGCAACGGCAGAAGCCCAGATCGGCACGCCGCGCTGAGAAACGGAAATCCTTCGGCATGCTTCGCAATATGCCTCAGGAATAGTCTTTTTATTACCTAGATATTCTGTATAAAAACGCCGGAAATATTCCACGCACGCACGGTCGTTCACGTCCCAGCGGAACCCGAGTGCAGCTTTTGCGCCGGCACGCATGGTTTCAATTGCCGTGCGAAGCGACGAGCCGCTACAAGAAGACAACACGAACACGAGGTTGCAGCCACCCTGCCTGATCCATTCGGCAATCTCGCGCACGGATACCGCAATGCCCTCGCCGCTTTTGCCAGGAAGAATGAGGAATGTCCCGCCACCGCCGTCCAGCGTCACCGAATGCCCGGCAAAATGAACGATATCGAAGTCCCCTGTCGTCACTTGATCCTCGAGCTCGCGTAGCAGTTTCTCGGCGCTGGTGCGGTTCGACCCGCCGCCCAGCACGGTTGGCGGGACCAGAACGTCACCTCCCTCGGCCGTCGCGAACTCCCTCACGGTTTTCAGTTCGGCCGCCGTGTTCTCGAGCCTGCCCACTGTCATCTTGATCCGGTCGCCGGTGACCTCGTGCGTCGCAAAAGCCGTCCCCTCGAAGCTCGCGTTGATGAAAAGCATGCGCATCTTTCTGTCGGGCGGCCGGGCATCCGCGCCTGACCCCCTACCCTCGTCCTGCTCGTCCTCAAAGCGCATCCGGCGCGCCATCGGAACGCGGGTACAGAGGTAATTGTCGATATCCTCCGGCGGTTTGGCGAGTTCGAACGGCACCCCGAAGAACTTCGCCATCTCGTTGCGCGGGACAAAAATCTCGAAGCGCAAATCCACATTCGAAGGCAGGTTGTGTGCCGCGGGCGCACGCCGGCGCATCTGCGTGAGAATGTGCGGCCCGATGGTGCCGGCAATGACCGAACTGAACACCGCGTCGCCGAGTTCGCGAACGATTTCCTGCCACCGTGGATCGCCGGGCTCGAACGCGTCGGTCTTTCGACCAAGCTCTTCCAGGAACTCCCGGCTGGCATAGGGATGGTTTCCGCTCTTGAACTCCTCGGGCCCGTCCATGATCGAATAGCGTGCGTCGTAGTGACCCACCTCTACCGTAATGCGCCGGCAGGCTGACGGCGCTCTGGTCGCCAACGACGACAAAGCTTTGGCGAACGCATCGTTAAGATCGCCGTTCCCGATCGACAGGCTCGCAATGTGCGTGCGCTGCAAGAGCCTTGATTCGAGGCCATCAACCCCTTGCGCCCCGAGCACGATCACCGGGACATCGGGCTTGTTGACGCCGAGCCAGTCGAGCAGCGCGATCCCGGCCATGCCGTTGCCCGGATTGCCGCCGCGCGTCTCCCTGCGAACCATGATGTCGAGGATGATGAGAGCGGGATCCTCACCCTTTTCCAGGGCAGCGAGTTTCGACTCGGCCGTCGCCGCCGACGCCCATCGGGTAACGTAGGATTCAACGAATCGCTTTGCCTCCGAATACTTGCCTGCGTGGTGAACCAGATTCTCGCGAGCGCCATCGATCAGCTCGGCGGTGCCGTTGTCGTCGGTGATCAGGGCGATCTCGGCTGCCTGTTCGGATATCGTGCTCATGGCTGGACGCTCCGGTCTGCAACGGGGAGGGTCACGCGAAAGGCGACCCACGGCGGAGAGGGATCGCCAGGTTCAGCGTTGCCAGCGCGTGCTTTCAGCGTGCCGCCATGCGCCTTGATCACGCGCCTCACGGCGCTTAAGCCCAGGCTGGCGTCGCCACGGGCGGCTTTGTATGCGCGCCATAGCGCATCCGGCCGTGCGTTCGCGACGGACGCCTCGTCGCCATCGGTTTCGATGCCAGCGTCGGGACAGTCGGCAATCGCCATGACCAGCGCTGCGCTCGCGCCATGCAACGACAGCTCAACGCACGCGCGCGCATTCCCATCGGCCGGAAGCACGCGCATGAGATGCGCCACGATCGAGCGCACCACGAACGTGAGCCGCTCGGGGTCGCCGTTCACGAATACCGGTGTCTGCGGCTTGACCCTGCTTACACGGTTGCGATCGCGTTTGGGCAGTCCGTCGATCACCGAGTCGATACAGAAGCGGAGATCGAGGCGCTGCATGTTCCCGGCCGGATTGCGCCGGACATTGAGGTTTTCCGCGAGCCGCTCGAACGTGATGTCCGCCTTGTTGATCTCGGCGATCAACCGCGTCGACAGATTCTCCAACTCGCCCGAAGGCGACACGCCGGATTCCGCTGGGGGGCGAGGCACCGTGGTCCAAAGCTGCGGCACCTGGCGCGCAAGCGACGACGCAAGCGCAAGCGGCGCACGCGTCTGCTGCGCGACATCGGTCACCGTCTCGCGCAAGAAGCGCAGGTCAACCGTCCACCTGTCGCTGCGCAAGTCGATCAGGAACCACAGCGCGGCGTCGAAACTTTCGTCGAGCGCCTTGCGAGTCGCCAGGACCGGCCGAATTTCACCATCGTCGCCGACCAGTTCAATCCGCCGCTTTTCGGTCCCGCCCTGACCCTTGAGCACATCCACCGCACGCGGGTCGTCAGGTGACGCGTACATGCTGAGGAACTCCCTAGGCGCGGCGCTTGCCGAACTGCCCGACCTGCCGAGCAGGCTCTCGGCCACCGCGTTGGTGCCAAGGATCGTGCCGTCCATGCCCACCGTCACAACGCCCTGCTCGGTTTCCCTGAGCACGAGCTTGTTGATTTCCGCGAGCGTGCGCTGCCTCAGTCCCTCCTCGATGGACTCCGTCATTTGTTCGATTGCTTCCCGGTCAGGACCGTGGAAAGCGTGCGCGACTTTTGACTCGATATTCAGGATCCAGCGAATGCGCCCGTTCAGGTGAACCGGAATAGTCATCGCGGATCGTGTGGGCCTCCCAAGCCCGATGTAATCGAACTGCTCGACCTCGGGATCGCCAATGTCATTGACAATCAGCGTGCGATGCTCGCACAGCGTAGACGCGAGCATGCCTTGATCGATCGGCTGCAGAAAAGCCGCGTCCAACGCAAAGCAGTCCTTGCAGGGATTGTGATGAAACAGTTCGAACTGTTTCATGTGCCTGTTGACGCGAAACAGCGCGACAAAATCCCACCTGAAACTGCTGGCTATCTGGTCGACAATATTGCGTGCCACTTCCGGCAGGGATGGGGCGCTTGCCAGCTCGCTGCGCAGGCGGGCTGCCAATGCCTCGCGACCCGATCGAATCTCATTTTCGATGCGAATCAGCACCGGCTCCAGATCCAGATCCCGCAGCAAATCGACGTGTGCCTGACCAAACCTGCCCACCTGTTTGGAAGAGAACGAAAGTGCGGACGTCGGAAAATTTTGCGCACCTGTTGCAACCAGCGTCACCGAGGAACGCATGTGTTTGCTGACGTACATCTGCGCCACTTCGCTGGTCGCAAGTTCTGGGTAGTCCTTGAGGAATTTATTAATATCCGGCACCGCGGTCTTACCGCTTCTCAGCCATGGCTCAATATTCTCTGGCAGTCTCAGCCATCGCTCGGACCACCTCAGGCGGTCGCGAGGGAAGATGGCAAAGGCGCGGAAGACGCTGACGTCGTCAGCATAGATGCCAAAGTTCGCGTGATCGAAATCGAAGACACGGCGCACGCACTCGAGAATCAATTCAAGGCGCTTTTCCCACGACGGTATGCCGGGATCGTGTGCAAGCGTCGATATTTCGTCGCGGACCCGTTCAAGCAAGGTGGACTGGATCACAACGAGCGAGCCGAGCGGGCGATGATCGGCTGTGAGGTCAGGCGTCAGCACCAGCCGCAACAACTCCCCTTTGCCATTCGCCCGATTGCACACCGACACGTTCACTGGCACCGGGGCCAGCGTCCTAAGGCACGCTTCGAGCTGTTGCGGGATGCTCGCGCCGTCACATCCCTCGAAGAGCGCCGCGAGCGGACGGCCTGTCACGTCGCCGGGCAGGAGTGACAAGAGATTAAAGGCTTCGGCATTGGCGAAGTGCACGATGCCATCCGGCGACACGCGCATGATCGCGTAAGGCGTTGAATCGAAGCGCTGGCTCTCCGCCCGCCGGAATGGCGCGCCGTCAGTCACGAGGATGAGCCGACCGGTGTCCGGAAGTTCCACCATGGACTGAAGCATCGCGGGCACGTTTTCGCCGCGTGCGTTGGCGTACATGCCCGGGGCAGCAGGATAGGGAGCGTCATGTCCAAGGAGAAGAGCGCCATCCACCTGGAAGACATCAACGATCGAATTTCCAGCAATCCCCGGGATCATTGTTTGGAGTGCTTCACTCGTTCGTACGACCCTGGCGTCGGGATCAATTACCGCGTAAGCGGCTCCCGACGCCATGAGCGAATCAACGAGGTCTGATTTCACAAGCTCACGGCTACGCCGCGCACGTGGCCGCGCTTCCAGATTGATTGACATACCCTCTCCGCCTGTCTTGTTTTTTTCGCGCGATGCCGGCCAGATGCTTTCAGTCGTGGCGCACCAGGCCAGACCTGCAGCAGTCGACGAACAAAGCTGGGCATACACGTTCGTTATGCATAACGTTTGAATGAACGCCTCTGCGACGACAGACACGGCGGTAACGGAACCGTGTGACGCAAACGTTTCACAGTTATCGTAGACAGTTCTCACGTTGGAATCGGACAAAGTTGAGTCTTGCGACGCCGCACGGCGCTTGCCGCCACCCTGGACTGGTTCAGCCGATGT
>NZ_JAQGMM010000547.1 GCF_028292365.1 Caballeronia sp. | reverse complement strand
CCGCCGAGCGACGGTGAAATGATGCTGCCGGGCGGAAGGTCGTCCGAGGTGGCATCGTTCGCTGTGCGCGAGGACGTCGGCGCGTGGCTCGTGCTGCACGAATCGACGGAATCCTGCCCGACGCAACGCTGAAACGCGTCCGCGACGGCGCTATCCGAAAATGTATAAACGGTTTGCTCGACCAGTACTTCTGTATCTGAGAGCCGGCTTGCAGTGATTGTCATGAAGGTTCTCCCTGTTAGGTTTGCATCATGGAAATCAGCATCAACCGCGCCCGATCCTCGAGGGCTTGTCCTAAAAGCCGGCCTGAAAACGAGCCGCTCAAACCGCAAAAAAAGCCACAAAAAAATGGCCGTGCTTTTCAGCACGGCCAATTGTCTTTCACATAACCCGCAGCGCCCAACTTACCGTTGCCGCGCCCAGATCGCGCCGAGCACAAATCCGATTGCACCCGCTACGAGCACGCCATTGATCGGCTTTGCAATGACCGCTTCACGGACTTGGTCGATGGTCTCGCCGTAGTTAAGCTGGATCTTGCCGAGCACCTGGCGCGCCTTGCCTTCAGCCTGCGTACCCGCGTCGCCGGTCAAACCGCCGACCGCATCCTGCACCTTGCCCACGACGGTCTGCGCCGCGCCTTCTACCTGATCCTGCACCATGGTGCCTCCCGTTCTAGTTGAAGCGGTTTATCGAAGAATCCGGCTAACCGGAGCGTTCATTTCAGCAGGGATCGTGCCCAGGCGGGCGTGCCGCTATCTACGCCGTTATCAAGCCGTGCCGAGCAGGCGCGTGACGATTTCGATGAGTTCATCGATGGAAAGCGGCTTCCGGTGGAATTCAAGGTGCGGGTGCGTGACCGTCGGGGTGCGCGCGGCGGCGCTGGAGAGCACGACGGGAATTTGCGCGAGGGTGTCGTCGGCGGCGAGCGCGTGGCATAACGCGACGCCGTCCATGGTGGGCATCATCCAGTCCGTGATGATCAGGTCGGGCGGATTGGCACGCACCGACTCGAGCGCCAACAAGCCGTTTGACGCCGTGCTGACCTCGTACCCTTCCATCTGGAGGACAAGCCGCCAAGTGGTCAGGAGGTCGAATTCATCATCGACGACGAGGATTTTTTTCATTTCCGCGTGCCGGTGTCCGGGTCGGACAGCGTGAGCGGGATCGTGCCGCGCGCCGATAACAACGTGGTCGTGCCGATGAAACCGTCCGTGAGATGCAGGCCGTTTTCATCGATGACGAAACGGCGGATGGACGGATCGTGGGCGCTTTCGCGCTGCTTGATGATAGAGACGATCCGGTACAGCGACGTGCTTGTCTCCACGTATCGCATCAACACGATGTTCTCCGTCATCGCCGACGCGCGGATCGAGCCCCCATGCGCCATGTCCGCATAAAGCGGCAGCTCCTCGGTCAGCATTGTCGTGACGCTCTCCTGGCGCAGCCGGTGCGTCAACGCGTTCAGGAACAGCCCGAAACGCTCCATACGGTTCGCCGAATCGTGGAACCCTTCAATCCCGTCCACCACCAGCCGCGACGCGCCCGCGCGCTTCACCACTGAAATCAGCTCGGCTGCAAGTTCGTCGATGGCGAGTTCCACCGCGGGCCGCCACTCGACGATCAGGCGGCCGTCGGCGACTGCATCGGCAAGATGGATGGAGACGGATTCCGCCTTGGCGACCAGCCGCTCCGGCGATTCGTAAAAGCCGAAATACACGCAGCGTTCGCCGTTGGCGACCCCGGCTTCGAGGAATTTCAGTGACAGCAGCGTCTTGCCGATCCCCGATGGCCCGATCAGCGTTGTTGTCGAGCCTTTGACCACGCCGCCGCCCAGCATGGTGTCGAAGTCGGGAAGGCCGAACGCCAGCTTCGACTTCAGGTCCGGCGCGCCCTCAAGCAGCATCGAACGCGCTTCCAGGCGTGGGAACGTGACGAGGCCGTCGGCGGTGATCTTGAAGAAATGGCGTCCTAGCAGGTGATCGCGGCCGCGTAGCTTATGCACTTCAATTTCGCGCGCGCGCCGCATGCCGGTGGCGAAACGGTTGAGTTCGACCAGGCCATCCACGAGCGTGTGTTCCGGGTGCGGCTCGTTGCCCGAAAGCGGCGCGAGGATCAGCGTGGTGCAGCCCGCAGCCGTCACGAACGCGCTCAATTCGTGGATGAACTGCGACAACTCCAGTTCGGTGGAACTGAATTCGCGGGCGCTGCGAAAACCGTCAACCACCATGAAACGCGGGCGGCTTGTCTTGATGGTCGACGCGATCAACGCGAGAAAACCGTTCAGGCCGTCGCGCATCAGTTCGTGGTAGCCGGAGACGAACAGCATTTTGTCCGAGATAGCATCGGCGTTGTAGAACGACAGCCCTTTCAGATGCGACAGCAGCTTGGAATGCGACTCCGCGATCAGTGTGATGTACAGCACCGAGTCACCCTCGGCCACGCGATGAAAACCGATCTGCGTGGACAGGATGGTCTTGCCCGCTCCGGCCATTCCTTCGATCAGATACAACCCGCCCTTGATCAGCCCGCCGCCGAGTATGTCGTCAAGGCCGGGCACGCCGGTTGTCACGGTGTTCGGGTCGGAATCGGTACGGCTTGATGGAGTAGCTTGGTCGGTCATGGAGATCTCGTGTGCCGTCGCCCGGCTCGTACGTATGTCACGTAGGAACGGATTATCGCCGAGATGGCGAGCGATGTCGGTATTTGTAAATTTTTATGAAGGCGTCGATTAAATCGCCGGAACGCGGGAGATGAGGGCTTGACCCGGGCACGCGCCGCATCAGGCTGATTGTGCGAGCACGTTTCACGCCCGGTCGTCTTGGCTGCTTTAGGTGCTTTATTTAGGTGCGTTATTTGGGTGCTTTAGGTTGTTGTAGCCGGTTTAGTCGTCCTGGTCTGCGCGTTGGACCAGGACGCTACGCCAGGCGTGACGCGTGTCATCATCCCGACTTCACTGCTCCACTGCTTCGCTCGTCAAACTTCACTCAATTAACCACGCCATGCTGCGCGCTCTTGCTACCTTGCTTCTGTTCCAGTGCTTCGGAGAAGGCCTTTCCATGGGCTTGCATGTGCCCGTTCCGGGACCTGTGATCGGTCTGTTGCTCCTGTTCGGCTATCTGCTGATAAGGCCGTCCGCCGTCGATTCAATCGAACCTACCGCGCTTGAACTGCTGCGCCATCTATCCTTGCTGTTCGTGCCAGCGGGCGTAGGCATCATGGTCGCCGCCGACAAGGTGCGCGGCGAAGGTCTGGCGATCGCGGTGGCGCTGGTGGTGAGCACCACGCTTGCCATTGCCGTCACCGCGCTCGTCACACGTGCGCTGATGCGCCGCCAGATGCGCCGGGCGCGTGTGAACACGCCGTCAGAACTTTGAGGACCACGCCATGACACAACTCGGCGCCCTCTGGGTCTACCTCGCCGCCACACCCCTGCTTGGCCTGACGATGACCCTGTTCGCGTACCTGATCGCGCAAGGCATCTACGCTCGCGCCGGGTTCAACCCGCTTGCGAACCCCGTGTTGATTGCGGTGGCGCTGGTCGTTGCCGTGCTGAGCGTGACGCATACGCCGTATCAAACCTATTTCCAGGGTGCCCAGTTCGTCCACTTCCTGCTCGGCCCGGCAACAGTTGCGCTCGCACTGCCGCTCTACCGGCAATTGCCGAAGCTGCGTCGCGCTGCCGTGCCGCTGGCCGGCGGCCTGATCGCCGGTTCGCTGACCGCGATTATTTCGGCGACCGTCGTTGCCATCATGTTCGGCGTGCCGCGCGTGACGGTGATATCGCTCGCGCCCAAGTCCGCGACCACGCCGATCGCCATGGCTATCGCCGAGCGACTGGGCGGACTGCCATCACTGACCGCCGTACTGGTGATTTGCACCGGCGTGTTCGGCGCGGTATCGGCACGTACCATCCTCAATGTTCTACGTATTGAAGAGCCGGAGGTCCGAGGCTTCGCGCTTGGCGTGGCATCGCATGGCATAGGGACGGCACGCGCGTTCCAGGTCAGCGATGAAATGGGAGCGTTCGCCGGTCTCGGCATGGGCCTGAACGGATTGTTCACGGCATTCGTGGTGCCGGTCTTGTTGCCGATGATCTTGCGGTGGGTCAACTGACCCGCAGAGAATTGAAACGATCAAGCCGGTATGGGAGAAATTCAGAACTTGCTCATGGTTCGGACGACACGGAGATGGTCTCATCTTGGCTGGTCGTGCGCTGTCATCTGGCGCACGTGAATTTCTCTTCTGTCTGACGCCTGTCACGAGTACGCGGTTAAGCGATAGTTCGCGCGCAGGCATTTTTTGCGCGAGTCCTTCTCATGTCCTTGCATGTCTGTTCATTCCGTTCGGTTCTCACGTCCGCCAGTCTGGTTGCGCTGGGTGTTCTTTGCCAGGTCTCGCCGGTCATGGCGGCAACGTCCATCGATCCGCGTATCTACTCGGGTGCACCGTTCGCTTTCAAAGCGGATCGCGGAATCTTTGCTGGCGTGCCGACACATCAAGTCGATGCGCGGATCTTCTCGCCCATCAACTCAACAGGCGATACACACGTTCCATCGGTGGTTCAAGAGCACGTGCGCCTGCGTCACGATTTATAAAACAAGGCAGGAATTCAGTCATGAAGCGCGCAAGGCTTATGCAACGGGTTCTTCATCAATCGCTTCATGAATCGTTTCAAATCGTTGAGTGTTTTCAGGTGGTGGTGAGACTGTAAAAAGCCTCTTCATGGATTTTCCGCTTCAGCTTTCCTATCTGCCATAATTCCGGTGCTTCGCATTCTTAATTGCGTTCAACCCGGAAATTCCATGAACTCCAACAATACAACGAGAGGCGGGGCACTGGTCTTGGCATGGTTCGTCCTGTGCGGCGCAGCGTGTGCCGCCGGGCCCACAGCGCCCAAGCAAAGCAGTACCCCGGTAGCCGATGCACTCGGCGACTCAAGCGTGCGCCGCAGTCTTCTGACCAACGGCGCCGCCGACGAACCGCAGGCGACAGTGAATGGCAACGTCGCGGACCTGCAGCAAATGATTCGCGATGGAAGGGTAAAGGAATTGCGCACCACGTATAACGGCAGCTATGGCGCGAGCTTGCTGTTTTACCCCGATGAAATGACGTTTTATATTGCATTGTTTCAGCAAAAGAAATTCTGGCGCGTGGTCAAGACTCAAGTGGATTCTCGTGCGGAAACCATTTACGCGGACTTTGCCAAGAACAGTGCGGCACTCGCCGATACCGAGATTCGCCGGACCAAGCTCGAAGCTGAGAAGAACTTTGCTGACCGGCTGATCGCCGTCCAGCAAGGGCGCGCCAACCGTCTTCAGGCCGACCTTGATGTCGCGCGGACGCAGCAAAGCCAGGTCGCCGACAGGCAGGCGGAGCAACAGGAAGCGATCCGTTCGCTGCGTGCGGAACAGGACGCCGCGCAAGCGCAACTGCGTGCATTGCAAACAAAAGTACAAGATCTTCAGCGCCAGTCCGATGTCGACATGATGCCGTTGCCAAAGTGAAGCGCGCCTGAGGGGTCAAGCTTGTTGATGTCGGTTTTGCTGCCTGCGTTTCGATCGCTAGCGGCACATTTCAAATTGTGAAAAAGCGGCCGCATTCGCGGCCGCTTTTCATTTCCCGCGCAGTAATGATGCGTCAAAAGTTTTCTGATTGTTCACGTTTATAGGTTATTTCCTAAATCGCTCTAACGTGTTTCATTTATTAGGAATTATCCAGTTAGGAATGCTAGTTTTCGCGTGCTAACATGCCGCGCGATTTCGGATTCCAGATCATTTTTAAGATCCGGATCGAAGGCTTGAGGCGAATAGGTGGCTGTGAAAATCGGGTAACTGTCTGATGGCCCATCCAGTACGCATTTGTCTCGATATCTCAGTCACACGTCAATTTAAGAATGGTAAACAAGATGTCCAATAAACTAATTGCTGCAGGTCTGTTGTCAATCGGTGTGCTTGCAGGCTGCTCTTCTGCTTCGGGCCCGACTTTCAACGCTAACGAGATCCAGACGGCCAATGGCGCGCAGGTTTATCGCGTGGAATGTCATGGCTTGTTCGAAGGCGTGGCGGCATGCGTGAAGCAGGCCCAGAAAATTTGCGGCGACAAGCCTGCATACAAGCTCGAAACGATGGAACGCCTGCGCGCGCCGTCCGAAGATCCGGCCGATCCGCGTGTCCTGACGTTCCAGTGCGGCGCGCCTGCTCAGGCCGAAGTTGCACCGGCGCCAGTGCCGGCTCCGGTCCCACAGGCCGCAGTGGAAATGCCCCGTCAGATCGATTTGAGCGGCGACGCTAACTTCGCTACCGACAGCGCCACGCTCACGCCGAAAGCAACCGACACGCTCGACGAGTTTGTGTCTGCTGCCCAGGGCGTGACGTTGCGCCAGGTCGCAGTGGCGGGCTACACGGATTCAACAGGTCCGGCTGCGCACAACCGGCAGTTGTCGCAACGCCGCGCGGAATCGGTGATGCAGTATTTGAAGAGCAATGGTTTGCGTTCGCAAAGCTACACGGCGCAAGGTTTTGGCGCGTCGAATCCGGTCGCTTCGAACTCGACCGTTGCTGGCCGCGCAAAGAATCGTCGCGTCGAAATTCGCGTCAGCACGCAGCAGCAGTAATCTGTGTTGTGAGTCTTGACGCGCTGGACGTTGTTTCCCGGCGTCCAGAAGCGGAAAACCCCCGCAAGCGCGTAGCGCTCGCGGGGGTTTTTTGTGTTCTGACCGATCGATTACGTGTCTGAACGTTCAGAACAACGTGAGTTGTGCGCGTCCTGGGCCACCTTCAAGCGTCAGCAGATGTTGCTTGCGCTCTACGCCGCCCGCATAGCCGGTCAGCTCTCCATCGGCGCCTATCACGCGATGACACGGCACAATGATCCCCACGGGGTTACGCCCGTTCGCACCCCCCACGGCTCGTGACGCCCCAGCGGCCACACCCATCCGGCGCGCAAGATCGCCATAGGTCCACGAGGTGCCGAACGGGATCTCTTGCAGTGCCGCCCATACACGTTGCTGGAACTCGGTGCCATTGAGCCGCAGCGGTACGGAAAACACGGTTCGCTCACCGGCGAAGTACTCGGCGATCTGTTCCATCGCCACGATGATTGCACGTGACTTCGGCGCTCCAGTATCGATGAGACCGGCGGGAAAATGCTTCTGGCCGACGAAGAACAATCCCGTCAGGTAATCGTCCTCCGCGCGATACGCGAGATGGCCCAGTGGACTCGGTGCAATGTGGCATTCGATCAAGATACGTCTCCGGCCAATTTTTTAACGCTCAGATGAACGGATTATCCGTCTTGCCCGCTGGCTTCGGCGTTTCATCGGCGAGTTTCACGGGTAGGCTTGCGTCATTCTGCAAGGCGTCGACGATGGCGTTGACCGCCTTTTGCAGCGCCAGCGCCGTGGTCAAGCCGGTCTTGTCACGTGCGATTTCCAGGTCGCCGGAAATGGACAGCCGTGCGGTGTCGTTGGCGATCACGAGCGCGTCGCCGTTGATGTTGAGTGTGTCGGTATCGTTGGCAAATGGCTTAAACACCTTTCAGTCCTCCAATGCGTTGGTCTTTCAGCGTGTCCGGAATGCCTGGAAATTGCAGCCCGCTCATGGCTTCCAGTTCCCGGACCGTCTTGACCGTGTATTCGTTCGTTGGCGTGTTGTCGACCACCACCGCGAACGCCAGGTCACGTCCGGGCAAATACACTACCTTATACAACTGCGTGGGCACGAGCACACGCGACTCACCAATGGTCTGCAACTGCCGTCCGGAAAACAGGGGGCCCGTGACCACGTAGGCGTCACCGGATTGCTCCACCAGCCGTCGCACGGACTGTTCTATGCGCGACCAGATGCGCCGGTTGTTCGACGAATTTTGCGGTACTACGTTCGCGAGCGAAAACGATTCCGCCATGCCTTTTTTGTCCCAGCGATCTCCGGCCGGGCTCATATGGCCCCGATCGTAGCCGCTCTTCTTGTAGTCCGAGAGCGTGGCGCTGTCGCCGGGCGGCAATTTTTTATCGACGAAAAAACGGTTGGTGCGGGTGTTGTCGCGGGCATCGTCCATGTGTTCGGCCGTCAAGTGTTCCGCCGACCACAACGGTCCGTGCGTCACGCCGGAATGGAGGACCGCGAAGTCGGAATAACAAAGTTGCTGCGTCGAGGCGCGCATCTTCGCATTGGCGACAATGGGCGCCCGGCCACCGGGGCTGAACTGGGGACAGTCGCTGGCCGCGAGGGCATTGAGGGATACGGTAGCGCTGAGCGCGGCCAGCAAAGAGGCAAGGAACGTGAAGCGGATTTTCATGCGGCGTGCGAGGTCGGGTTTCATCTGGGTGAGTCGAGGCGGGAGTATAAGGCGCCGGGGACCATCACGTGGCGATGAGATCGATGCTTGTCGACGGTATCCGTGCCGCCGACGGACAAAACGCACACGCGATAAAATTCTCGCGCCGTCGCTTGGTGCCTGCGTGCATCGTGGGGCCGCAACCATCCTGGTTCGATTTTGCTGCGGTTGTTCTGGCTTCTCCCTTGTTTCCATTTGCGAGCTTCCGTGCCCATGACTTCGATTAGCCGCATGCTTTGCGCTGTTTTAGCTTTAGCCGTATCGATTGCATCGCCTGCCTTCGCCGATTCGACCGCTTCCAGCGCTTCCAGCGATCAACCCGCGTCCTCGCCATCGGCCGCATCATCTCCAGCACCATCCGACAACGACGGTCCTGCTTACGGTCCCGAGCTCCAGGGCTTCGATTATCCGTATCCGGTCGGCCGGTTCGCGATTTCATCGCAGCGGCAAATCGTGCGCATGGCGTATATGGATGTCGCGTCCAAGCATCCTAACGGACGGACCGTGGTGCTCCTGCACGGCAAGAACTTTTGCGCAGCGACGTGGAAGGAGAGCATCGACGTGTTGACCGATGCGGGGTATCGCGTGATCGCGCCGGACCAGATCGGCTTTTGCAAATCGACCAAACCGGTGCGGTATCAGTACACGTTCCAGCAACTGGCGCGCAACACGCACGCATTGCTCGCGGCGCTGGGCGTGAAAAAAGCGACGCTCGTCGCGCATTCCACGGGCGGCATGATTGCGGTGCGATACGCGCTGATGTATCCGCAAGAGACCGAGCAGCTTGTGCTGGTAAATCCGATCGGGCTGGAGGACTGGAAGGCGAAGGGCGTGCCATCCATCTCGATCGATGACTGGTACGCGCGCGAGTTGAAGACAAGCGCCGACGGCATTCGCAAGTACGAGCAAGCCACGTATTACGCGGGTCACTGGGACTCACGCTACGAGCCGTGGGTGCAGATGCTGGCGGGGATGTATCGCGGGGCGGGCAAGGACGTTGTAGCGTGGAATTCAGCCTTGCTCTACGACATGATTTATACGCAGCCGGTTGTCTATGAGTTCGGGCAGATCAGGACGCCGACGTTATTGCTGATCGGCGATAGGGACACCACCGCAATTGGCCGGGACCTCGCGCCGCCGGAGATCCGGCCGACGCTCGGGCGCTATCCGGAGCTGGCCAAACACGCGGTAGAGGCGATCCCCGGTGCGAAGCTGGTCGAGTTTGCGGAGCTGGGCCATGCGCCACAGATGCAGGACCCGCGCGCGTTTCATCAGGCATTGCTCGCAGGGTTGGCAGCGCTTGGTGAGAATGGCAAGTGAAACCGCTTATAGAGCCCGCTCATAAAAACCACCATGAAACCCTGGCTGCCGATATGAAGACGTTCCTGCTGTATGTTGTGACCGCCATTGCCGAGATAGTGGGCTGCTATTTTCCCTATCGATGGCTGAAGGAGGGCGGTTCTCCCTGGCTTCTCATCCCCGGTGCGCTGGCACTCGCACTCTTCGCATGGTTGCTCACCCTGCATGCCAGCGCCGCCGGCCGCGTGTATGCGGCGTACGGCGGCGTTTACATCGCCGTGGCGATCATGTGGTTATGGATTGTCGAACGGATCCGCCCGACAAGCTGGGATCTCGCCGGCGTCGCGATCGCGCTGGCCGGCATGAGCGTGATCGCGTTTCAGCCGCGCGGATGAGATCGAGCTCACAAACGCGAGGCGTCAAACCAGTCAGGCCTCCAGCGCCAGCAACGCAAACGTCGCGAGCCAGTGCTCGCCCATGTAATCACCCGCCACATGCGCCAGGCCCGCTGCAAGATGAGCGTTCGCAGTGGCATCGAGCAAGCCGATACGCACATCGCCCACCGGCAGCGCACGCGCGAGCGAACGCTGGCACCACGCGCGGCTGAGGTTCAGGCCGTCGAGGTGGGCGAGCTTGCCGTCGCTGCGATCTGACACGGTGGCCGGCACGAACAGCGTGGCGGGTTCACTCGCGTCCAGCCGGGGCAGGAAGCGGTCGAACCAGCCCGCGAATTCGGCCGGGGGCAACACCCGCCGCATCAACTCGGCTTCCATTAGCGCCGACGATAAAAATTCATCGCCGCCCGGTTCCCACGCCTGACAACCCGCATCGTTCAGATACCAGCGGCGCGCGGTATCGGCGATCAGCGTTTCGAACGCCGTGTCACCCACTTGCCGTGCAAAACCAACAGCCAGCGTCAGCGCGAACGCCGTATTGAAATGCGTGCCCACCCGCAGCGGATAGGTCAATTTCGGCAGGTACTCCGTGAAACGCTCGACAAACGCGTGCGCAAGCGGTGCCAGTGTCGCGGACCAACGCTGGCCTTCTGCTGACTGCATCGAATGAAGCTGGCCGGCAAGCGCGAGCAGCCACGCCCAGCCGTACGGACGCTCGAAACCACGTGCCTCCGGACGCTGCAAGTACGCGACTTCGGCGGCGACATTGGCATGAGTGAAATGCGAGTCGATCAGCGCACGAATGTCGGACGCTTCCGGCAACGCGGGAAAACGGTCGACAAGCCGCGCGACCAGCCAGTATCCGTGAACGCACGAGTGCCAGTCGAAACTGCCATAGAAGATCGGATGGAGCGCGCGGGGGCCTTGTGCATCGGCGGCGCTGCCCATCACGTGGTCGAGCTTGTTCGGGTATTCGCGCGTCAGGTGGCCGAGTGCGAGCCGGGCGAATTTCGATGCCAGGGCGGCGTCGAGCGTGTGATGCGTGTGATGCGTGTGATCGGACTGCGGGTTCATGCGGTTCTCCAGAAAAACCATGCGTCCGCAATTATGGCAAGACTTCGGCTCAGGGATCGCGTGAATCGAGAGCGGCAATGCGCGGGCAGGGGCCGTTTTCTGTGACTTGGTTTTGTGGCTTGGTTTTGTGGCTTGGTTTGTGGCTTGGTTTCGTGACTTAGGGTAATTACTAAACTCTTTCAACACGTGTGATCGTAAGGTTTGGCTGTGAGCGCTCCATGCTTCCATTAGTTGGCTGCAAACCATTGATCTAGTAGGAATTCAAAGCTTAAAAGGCTTTGAGGAATTTCTCTCAATTTCGTACTTTGACAAAAAACTTTCTATTAAGGTTAAAGCGTAAGCTGAATTTTTGCTGATCGTCATCTTGCATCAACCTGCTTCTCGTCGTATAAACTGGCGCGCCAACGCCGCTCAGGGCGGACCGTCACCGGCATCAGTCCGGCGCAAGAGCGGACACAAGCCGCCGTTTTCAACACGCGACAGGAGTTTCAACCAGCATGGCCGACACCGTCCTCTCAACTTCAGCCGACACCCGGCGCCGCGTCTTCGCGATCGTCGGCGCTTCATCGGGAAATCTCGTCGAGTGGTTCGACTTCTATATCTACTCGTTCCTCGCGCTGTACTTCGCGCCGGCGTTCTTTCCAAGTGGGAACCCGACCACGCAGTTGCTCAACACCGCGGGCGTGTTTGCAGCGGGTTTCCTGATGCGGCCAATTGGCGGCTGGATGTTCGGCCGTATCGCCGACAAACACGGTCGCCGCACCTCGATGATGATTTCCGTGCTGATGATGTGCGCGGGCTCGCTCGTGATCTGCTTCTTGCCAACCTACGCGAGCATTGGTGCATGGGCGCCGTTCTTCCTGCTGATCGCACGGCTGTTCCAGGGTTTGTCGGTGGGCGGCGAATACGGTACGAGCGCGACCTATATGAGTGAAGTGGCGCTGCAGGGGCGGCGCGGTTTCTTCGCATCGTTCCAGTATGTGACGCTGATCGGCGGACAGCTTGCCGCGTTGCTCGTGCTGGTTGTTCTGCAGCAGTTATTGACCACGGAAGAATTGAGGGCGTGGGGCTGGCGTATCCCGTTCGGGATCGGCGCGCTCGCGGCGGTTGTGTCGCTGTATTTGCGGAAATCGCTCGATGAAACCACCACGGCTGAAACCCGCAAGCTGAAGGAGGCCGGCACGCTTCGCGGTCTCATGCAGCATAAAGGCGCATTCCTCACCGTGATTGGTTTCACGGCGGGCGGATCGCTGATCTTCTATACGTTCACCACGTACATGCAGAAGTATCTGGTGAACACCGCCGGCATGCATGCCAAGACGGCTAGCAACGTGATGACCGCGGCGTTGTTCATCTACATGATCATGCAGCCCGCATTCGGCGCGTTGTCGGACCGGATCGGCCGGCGCAAGTCGATGCTCTGGTTCGGTGGCCTCGCCACTTTCTGCACCGTGCCGCTCCTGTACGCGTTGAAGGACGTCACGAGTCCGGTCATGGCGTTCGTGCTGGTGGTGATTGCGCTGGCTATCGTGAGTCTCTACACGTCGATCAGCGGACTGATCAAGGCCGAAATGTTTCCCGCGGAAGTGCGCGCGCTTGGTGTGGGTTTGTCCTATGCGGTCGCAAACGCGGTGTTCGGCGGCTCCGCGGAATATGTGGCGCTGTTTCTGAAGTCGATTGGCAGCGAGACGACCTTCTACTGGTACGTGACGGCACTGTGCGCAATTTCCTGGATCGTCTCGTTGCGGATGCGCGATTCGTCGAAGGAAGGGTATTTGCGCGACGTGCCTTGATGATGTGATTGATGTGATGCAAACCCGGCGCGAGCCGGGTTTGGCGCGAAATCGTGCACGTCGTCTGTCAGGCAACTAGCCTGGCGGGCATCGCGTCGAGTTCGGCTACTGTCCTGCGCAGTCCCTCGAAGATACGGTCCGCGACTCTGGCCGGAAAACCCCCCGGCAATTCAGTCGACACACGCTCGATCACACCGGGCGTTTCTTCAATCAACCGCTGGATGATCGGTTCCGCATCCTGACCATATGAGCATCGCGGCGCCATTGCGTTGAAGTGGCGGCGCTGGATATCGCGAAAGGCGTAGTGACGGTTCTTGCCCGACACCGCCATGGCGAGTTTGGCCTTGAACCACGACCACTGGCTTGCTCCCTTCCCCTCGACCGGCCAGATGGACATCACGTCATAAAGCGGCGTCAGCCGATACTGTCCACCCGCCAGAAGCCGGATGCTGAAGTTCTTCGCGTGCCCGTCCGGGGCCGCCAGCAGCCAGAAGAGTATTTGCGTGGTCAGCAGCGTTTCGATGTCTTCCTTAGCCGTCTCGGACTGCTGAAGCACTTGCGCCAGATCGATCACCCCCGGGCCACCTTCGTTCTCGTATTTCTTGTACGAAGGCAGCCCCATCACCTGGCAAAAGTCCTCTTGCGGGAGCCTCAAGATCCACTTGCCGCTTGAGTGCATCTGGCGGTCAAAGCGTTTGACGCTCAGCACGCGTTGCCGGCCGAAGGTCTTGATCTCTGTTTCAGCGACCGGCAAGCCGTAGGCCTGCAGGAGATGCATGCACAGCCATTCGTTTTCAACCGACGTGGTGAGGTCCGCGCGCCGATTGCCCACCAGGCCAAGCGGAAGCTTCAGGATATGCGTAGTCGGCGTGGCGCCATGGGGTTTCATCCACTGACCCTCATGCCAGAGGAGCGCTGTCTTTTCCTGCGCACCGGCGAGGGAAATCCGGAAGTCGTCTTCGTCGTTCTGGGGGCCAAAAGTGCCGCTGCCGGCGGTCTGGTTCAGGAGCGCCTCGATTTCTCCGTCACTGAGCGGAGTACCATCGATCTGTTCGACACCAGTGGGCTCCTCGTCGACTCCAAGGAGCTGAACTGCGCCGACGCAGTCCCGGCCAATGGCCTGTAAGAGATCAAACGCATCCAGCGTGTCGGTGCGAAATCGCTGGCCGATGCGCTTTCGAATGGCTTCGCTGTCCGGCAGCAGGTTGTCGAAGTAGTTGAGTACCCGATCGCCTTTGAGCGGGGCGTTATCGAGCGGGATAGGCAACGACAGTGAGAGGGGCCGGCTCAGCTCGGAGGCAGCCCACTCGGGGTCGTAGGCGAGTTCCATCGGGCCGCGAGTGGGAATCCGCCAGATGCCCATTCGTACGCCGTTGACCCATACCGACAGCGCTCGGGAATGTGGCTTGCGTCCTGCCATTACCACTCCAGCGCAGACGCGGGGGACGCTGGAGCGGGCGAACCCTTGTCCAGTACCTGGAGTTGCAGCTCGTAGGCGCCAAAGAGCGTCAGCAACTGGTCAAGCGTCAGCGCGCCGGAATCAGTCTCCAGCGTTGATATGCGACTTTGGCTGACACCGAGTCTGGAGGCCGCTTCGGCTTGGGTGAGGCCCGCCCGCCGACGGCCGGCCGCGAGAATCTGACCCATCTGGTACGGCGTTGCGATAGTCTGCTGCATGATAATTATCTCTCACACGAATAACTGCAATTTATTCCTCTGGCAGATATTTGTCAATTATGCGTGTGGCAGATATTTGGCAATTATCTGTCACGCGCATAACTGTAGTTTATTCGTGTGACAGATATTCTTGAACGAGACGTGCCGGCAACAAACAATGTCGGTCTATAGAGCGGCTTGAGTAGTCGAACTTCGGCCGCGCGCCCTCAATTTCGCGTCTCTTTTAGCGTGGTTGCCCTTAAACCACGCGCTTGCTGTTGATTCTGCGGGTTTTTACCGCGCGCCCAGACAAAACGCGCATTATTGAGATACCGGTAAGATTGCGGTCAGATGCCCACTTAGGCGACGCCCCCGATACGATCCGGCTCGTCGCCGTGATGACGGGCTCGCCAGGACCTAAGCGTCAAGCGCATGTAAATCCGTTGCGCGGCGTTTGCGAGTCCGTCTGCTTGGAGACTAGCCCATGGAAGATTTCGATGAAACGCTGTACCTCGTGTGGCGAGCCAATCTGAATGTGCTCGCAGGATCGCCGGCTGGCGGCGCGAGGATTGCCCGCATGATGAGTTTTTCCCCGTCGTACATGAAACTGATCCTGGCCGGAAGGCGTGATTTCAGTGAGGAATTCGTGCGGGGGGTCGAAACCGTCACCGGCTTGCCGCCGCGCTGGCTGGACGAGCGCCGCGACCGGCGCGACATTCCGCCCGAGACCCAACGCGCAATGGACGAGGAAACGCCCGCTGCCGTGTTCCGCGGCAATGCGCACCCGGCGCCCAAGCGGCCTGTCCTGCGCGGGCCGGAACCGCTCCTCTCCCAGACGGAAGCGACCCGGCGCATCGCCGACCAGGCGCTCCAGCAAGTAGAAACGCATCGCCGCGACCAGATGTTCCGGCGCAACCGCGACCTACTATTGACTGACCTGCGCCGCGTGGAGCGGCAGCTTTCGATGGTCCAGCTCGATGGCATCAACGCGAAGGCGGACGATTTGCGCGCGTCGGGCAAACTGGACGACCCGGTGAAGGCCGATCTTGCCGGACGGATCGAACAGATCGACAAACACCGCGCAATGCTCATGCAGCATGTGGAGAAGCTGGGCCTGCTGCTGACCGGTCTTGACGACTAGTGACGAGAGCGCACTAGCGCGACCGTTTGCCGTGGCTGTCGCGGCTGTTGCGACGTTCCGGCGCGGCGCCAGGTTGATGATCGACCGAGATCGCGACCGGGTCGCTTGCGGGAAAACTCTCGTCCAGCGCTTCGTCCAGGGCGGCCTCGCGATGATTCGCGTCTGCCGTCGCTTCCGGCTTGCTGTGCGGTGGTGTTTTCGGTTGCGGCATGGCAACGCTCCTTCAGTGGACCAGCAGATTTTCACTATAGCAGCGCGACGGTGCGCGTGCTGTCATGCATCTGCGTCGCTGCTGACGTCAGCACGCATGCCGCGATACGCCGTCGGCCGCACCCCCGTCCACTTCCTGAATGCGCGATGAAATGCGCTAGGTTCTGCGAACCCGAGCGCATGCGCTATTTCCGCGATGGTCTGCGTCGTATCGGCAAGCCGCGCGATCGCGAGATCACGCCGCAGCGCATCACGGATCGACTGATAGGTTGCGCCCTCTTGTTTCAGGCGGCGTCTGAGTGTGGCTTCGGCCATGTTCAGCGCCGCCGCCATGGCTTCGCTATCCGGCCAGTCGACGGGCGGCGCCTGCCGCAATTTGCGGCGAATCCGTGCGGCGAGCGAATCGGGATTGCGATACTTGACGATGAAATTGGCCGGCGCCTCGCGCAGGAAAACCTTCAGCGTGCCGGCCGTCTGAACGACCGGCCACGTGGCGCAGTCCGGCGCGAGATCGACATACGACGCGGGTTGGTCGAAGAACATTGCGTCGCAGAACATCAGCCGGTATTCGTCGCTTGCCGCCGGTTCCGGGCAGCGCAGATGTGCCGCCAGCACCGGGATGCGACGGCCGACCAGCCAGCACAACAAACCATAGATCATGATGAACGCGGTCGCGTAAGCGAACATCGGGCGGGGTGCGAGGGTTCCACTAGCGGTGTCGACGAGGCGAATTCTTACGCGGGTTGTGTCGGTATCGATTTCGCATCGCAGGTCGTCCAGCACGAGCCGCAGGAAACCCGCGATGCGGGTCAGCGCCTGGCCTGCGTCGCGCGAACCCAGCGCCGCATGACAGAGCAACGTGAAGCTGCCGCGACGCATCGGATGGCTGTCCTGGCCGAAGAACTCATCGTCGAGCACGTCTGCGATGGCGCTCCATAAGCGGCCATATTGCGCGGCCGAAACACGGGCGAGCGGCGCCGCGAGCGTGGCGGGGTTGATGCCCGCTCGCTCCAGTAACCCGGCCCGTGCCACGCCGCGACGCTCGGCGCATTGCAGCGCTTCTTCGACGAAATCCCCCGCGATGGTCCCGCGTTCGTTGGCTGGGCGGCGTGGTGTCCTGGGACCGGGCGGAGTTGGGGTCACGGCAGACCGGGGCCGCCGTTCATGCGGGTTTGTTGGCGTTGGGGTAGTCACTAGGTGGCGCATTCGCTCAGGAAGCTTGATCGTTTCAGGCATCGGCAGACGGATGTGTCACGCCTAGAATCTGGCGTGAGGCTGTTTGCCATCCACTTGACTGCTCCGCCGCTTAAGCGCAGCAGTGTAAGCCCAGTGCCTTCCCTGTGTTTTCCTGTATTTCACACGAGCCAGACCATCATGATCGACAGTTTCCTGACCGACGACCAACGCATGATCCGAGACGCCGCACGCGATTTCGCCACCGAAGTGCTGGCACCACACGCCGGCCAATGGGACCGCGACGCCGCTTTGCCGGACGAAGTCGTGCGGCAACTCGGCGAGCTCGGTTTGCTTGGCATGATCGTACCCGTTGAGTGGGGCGGCACGTTCAGCGACTACGTGGCGTATGCGTTGGCTATCGAAGAGATCGCAGCGGGTTGCGCCTCGTGTTCCACGCTGATGGCCGTGCACAATTCTGTCGGCTGCGGACCCATTCTCGCGTTTGGCACTGAAGCGCAAAAGGCTGAATATCTGCCGAAACTGGCGACGGGCGAGATGATCGGCGCGTTCGCGCTGACTGAGCCGCAAGCCGGATCGGAGGCTAATAATCTGAAGACGCGTGCTATTGAACGCGACGGCCAGTGGGTGCTCTCCGGCGCGAAGCAGTTCACAACGAACGGCGCGCGCGCGGGCATGGCGATCGTATTCGCCGTGACCGATCCGGAGCTTGGAAAGAAGGGCTTGTCGGCGTTCATCGTACCGACGAATACACCCGGTTTCAACGTTGGGCGGCCCGAGCACAAGATGGGCATCCGTGCCTCCGATACCTGCCCGATTTCACTCGAGGACTGTGCGATTCCTGCCGCCAACTTGTTGGGTGCGCGCGGCGAAGGATTGAAGATCGCGTTGGCTAACCTGGAGGGCGGGCGCATTGGTATCGCGGCGCAGGCGGTGGGCATTGCGCGCGCGGCATTCGACGCGGCGCGTGCTTATTCCCACGAGCGCGTGCAGTTTGGCAAGCCGATCAAGGAGCATCAGTCGGTAGCCAACCTTCTCGCCGATATGCAGACCAGCCTGAACGCCGCGCGTCTGCTTGTGTTGCACGCGGCGCGCATGCGCACTGAAGGTTTGCCGTGCCTGAGCGAAGCGTCGCAGGCGAAGCTGTTTGCGTCGGAGATGGCGGAGCGGGTTTGCTCGCAGGCCATCCAGATTCACGGCGGTTATGGGTATCTGGAAGACTATCCGGTCGAGCGCCACTATCGCGATGCCCGCATCACGCAGATCTACGAAGGTACGAGCGAAGTACAGCGCATGGTGATCGCGCGGCAGCTTTAAGGCGTATGAAGGCCACGCGCGATTCATGCTGAAACACCGCTCGTTAACACTTTCGGTTCAAGCGGCTTAGAAGCGGCGAAGCCTTGCTCGAAGGCTTCGCCGTTTTTTATCGCTCCCGTATACCTTCACTTTTAGCTCCCGCGAAGGCTCACCTTGATCCCAGCTCACTCTCCCGAATAGACTCACCGCTTGCATCCTGCAGGTTCTCACCTGTCGTCGTATTTCGATCCCGCAAAAAAAAACGTAGGCCCGGCGGGAGATTTATAAGGATAGCTATCTATTTAAGATTCAGTCTTGCAATGAAACAGGCAATCCGGCCCCGTGACGCTGGGAGGCTGATTTCTTCAGACGGTTTCCTTCGGGGTTGGTTCAGACCCGGAAGCGGTGAGCGCGACGCATTTCTAGGTGTATACCCCAAACCCTATTGCGTTGAAGTTATCGATATACCGATAATGTTGTCATGGATGTGAAAACTGCAGTGCGCGTCTTCGACGTAATCAACCTGTTTGCCGAAGTCCGGCAACCGATGATTTACAGCGAGATTGCGCGTCGAACCGAAATCCCTTTGTCGAGTTGTCATGCGCTTTTGCAGACGATGGTGGCAAAGGGTTATCTCTACGCGCCGGGCGTAAAAGCGGGCTATTACCCGACGCAACGCCTGTTGCATGTGGCACGCGACATTTGCAGCGAGGACCCGTTGACGCTGCTGTTCCAACCGTTGCTGACGGCGTTGCGCGACGCGACGGGCGAAACGGCCGCGCTCGCGACGCTCGCGGGCACTCGGGTCGTCTATCTGGATGTCATGGAATCGCGCCAGAAGATTCGCTACAGCGACGAACCCGGCGGTTTCATGCTCGTCCACGCCAGCGCGGCAGGCAAAGCGCTGCTCGGTGCATTGCCGGTGGATGCGCGCCTGCGCCTGCTCGACAATTGCGAGCCGCTGAGCGCATTGACTGACGGTTCGGTGATCGATCGCGTGGCCCTGGAGGTGGAAGTGGAGCAGGGCGTGACACTTGGCTGGCATCGTTCGACCGGAGAGAACGTCGAGGACGTAGCGGGCCTTGCGAAGGGATTTTCGATCCACGGTGAAGCGTTCGCGCTCGTTATCGGTGGCCCGAAGGCACGCTTGCTGAAGAACCAGGAGCACGCGGTCGCGGCGCTCCTCAATATTTTCGACCGGATACCGCAAACGCTGATTAGCTAGCGGCAGTGGGGACCCTGGTCGCGCCGACGGCGCAAGACGTCGCGCAAGGAGAAGAACATGCAGGATCAGAGGCGCTGGAAAAACAGACCTGACGGTTCGAACTGGGGCGACTTCGGCCCCGACGATCAACTCGGACGACCGAACCTGATCACCCCGGAACAGGTATTGAAAGGAGCGCGTGAGATTCGCGCGGGCCTGAGTTTTTGCCTGTCTTTACCGCTGGATTATCCGGGCGACAGCAAGCTGAACGTGCGTCGTCATCCGCCGGTTTTGCGGCCCACGACGAAGGACGGTTTGCCCTACGTGAACTTTCCGTTCGCGCGCATGGAGGAGCAGGCGACCGACGTGGTCAGTGACGATCAAGTGCTGATGAGCCTGCAATATTCCACCCAATGGGACTCGCTTGCGCATGTTGGCGCGCTCTTCGACGCCGACGCCGATGGCGTGGCGGAAAGCGTCTACTACAACGGTTACAAGGCGAACACCGACGTAGTAGGGCCCATTGAATACCGTCGCGAGGACGCGTTTGCGCCGCACGCCTGCGGCAACGAACATAGCCACGCGGAAGCGCTCGGTATTGAAAATCTTGCGGTAAAGGGCATGCAGGGACGCGGCGTTCTTGTCGATCTCGTGGCGCATTACGGGCGTGAGCACCGCACCGTGGGTTACGACGACCTGATGTTCGCGATCGACGCAGACAAGGTACAGATCGATCGCGGCGACATGCTGCTGCTGCGCACCGGGTTCGCTGAACTGGTGCTGGAAATGAATCGTCATCCCGATGAAGCCGTGCTGAACAGTCAATGCTGCGCACTCGACGGCCGCGACCAGCGGCTGTTGCAGTGGCTGACCGATTCGGGCATTGCTGCGCTGGTGGCGGACAACTATGCGGTCGAGCGATATCCCGCACGTCCCGCGCAAGGTCAAGAAAGTCACTATCCGTTGATGCCGCTGCACCATCATTGTTTGTTCAAGCTCGGCTTGCCGCTTGGCGAGCTTTGGTATCTGCACGATCTGGCGGTCTGGCTGCGCGCCAACGGTCGCTCGCACTTCATGCTCACGGCG
>NZ_JAQGMM010000530.1 GCF_028292365.1 Caballeronia sp. | reverse complement strand
CCTGCTGGACGGCATTGAGCGCGCCGCCCGCGCTCACCAACGCAAGTTCGGTCGGCGGCAAGTCGGGCAGACCTGTGCAGATCCGATGCTCGGGGAGCACGGCGGTCGTGGGCAGAACCGACACCCCAAGCCCCGATGAAACCGCCGCCTGGATCCCGGTCAGGCTATGACTCCCGAACGCCACTCGCCAGCGCCGCCGCGCTTTGTCCAGGCCACGGATCGCGCGTTGCCGGTACACACAGCCTTGCGGAAACAATGCCAGCGGGACCGGTTCGTCCGTCAATTCAACGCCTTCGCCTTTTACCCAGACAAGCGATTCGGGCCACGACGCGAGGCACTCTCCGCTTCCCGGTTCGCGCTTGAGCAACGCAATCTCGACCTCGCCTGCCGCCAGCTTGCGCTGGAGATCGACACTCATGCCGCTTACCGTTTCAAGCCGTACGCCGGGTTTCATCTTCACAAATCCCGACAGCATGGCCGACATCCGGCGCGCGTCGAAATCCTCAGGCACGCCAATGCGAACCGGCTCAAGCGCCACGTCGCTGGTCAACGCATCCTGCGCCTCCCTTGATAACGCCAGCAGCCGCCGCGCATAGTGCGCGAGCAACTCCCCATGCTCGGTGGCGCTCACGTGATTGCCGGTCCGATCGCGCAGCAGCAGCGTACGGCCAACTGCCGCCTCAAGCTTGCGGATCTGCTGGCTCACCGTCGACTGGGTACGGTGGACGCGTTCACCGGCGCGCGTAAAGCTGCCTTCATCGACCACGCAAACCAGGGTGTTCAACAACTCGAGATCTAGCATGAGCCACCGCCGCTTATTTGAATTTCGATTGACCTTTAGAGTTTAATTTAATTTCCAAATAACGATCAATCCTTTTACGCTTGCGGTATCAACTCAGCTAAGCGAATAAATCAATGACTCTCAACGCACTTGAACACAGCCAACGGCCGCAATGGCTCACCTTCGACTGCTATGGCACCCTGATCCAGTGGGACGAAGGGCTGCAAGCCGCCGTCCGCAAGATCTTGTCCGCCAAGCAAACAGCGACGATCGATCCGGCTCGATTTATCAGCATTTATGATCGGCATGAACATGCGCTTGAACAAAGCTCGCCGCATCGGTCGTTTCGCAGCGTGACCGCGGATGCATTACGTCTCGCACTCGATGAGTCGGGCTTGCAAAGCGACGCAGACGACGCCCGTACGCTAACGGACAGCATCTCCGCCATGCCGCCGTTTCCCGAAGTGACCGCTGCTTTGGAGCAGCTTAAGGAGGCGGGTTATCGTTTGTGTATTGTGTCGAATACGGATGACGAGATCATCGCGGGCAATGTCGCGCAGCTTGGCGGGTTGATCGATCGTGTGGTCACGGCACAGCAGGCCGGGGCTTATAAACCATCGCGGAAAATATTCGACTATGCTTTTGACTCGCTTGGCGTGACAAAGGACGATGTCGTTCATATTTGCGCCAGTCCGCATCTCGATCACGCCGCTGCGCGCGAAGTCGGCTTTCGCTGCGTGTGGATCGATCGTGGTACGGGCCGCACGGTGCTGCCGGATTACACACCCGACGCCACGCTTCCAACGCTCGACCAAGTACCTGTGCTATTCAATAGACTCGGCTGGTAAATTTTCAAGGCAATCAATCATCATGGCTCACTCGCTTTCTATCGGCAGCACCCCTGCTCCCTCGCGTATCGCGCGGCTCGATTCCGACGCCGTCATGCAGGCACGGCTGGAGCTTGCCGCGTGCTTCCAGCTCGCTGCTCAACGGGGTTACGAGGAAGGGGTTTGCAATCATTTCTCGGCAGTCGTCCCCGGCCACGACGATCTGTTTCTCGTCAATCCCTATGGCTACGCGTTTAGTGAGATCACCGCATCGCGCCTGCTCGTTTGCGATTTCGAAGGGCATGTGATCGCGGGCGAGGGTCAACCAGAAGCCACGGCGTTTTATATCCACGCACGCTTGCATCGATCAAAACCGCGAGTAAAAGCGGCTTTCCACACGCATATGCCGAATGCGACTGCGTTGTGCCTGGTCGAAGGGCCGCCGCTTTTGTGGCTCGGGCAGACGGCGCTGAAGTTCTATGGCCGCACAGCTGTCGACGAGCATTACAACGGTCTGGCTCTGGATGAATCGGAGGGAGATCGTATTGCAGACGCCATGGGCGACGCCGACATTCTGTTCCTGAAGAACCATGGTGTGATGGTGACGAGCGCCAGCATCGCGGAGGCTTGGGACGATCTTTATTATCTGGAGCGCGCGGCTGAGGTTCAGCTTAAGGCGATGAGCAGCAACCAGCCGCTTAAACCTGTGCCGCACGAAATAGCACAGCGCACCTATGAACAAATCCGCTTGGGCGATGCACAAAGCGCCCGCGCGCACCTGGACAGCTCGATCCGAATATTGCGCAACCAGGGAAACGGGTTCGAACAATAAGCGTCAATGTTCGCTTGTCCGGAAGCGACAACACGTCGCCGCTTCCGGTCTGCTATGTCATGACCAGCGCTCGGGCCATCGCCGGCCGCGCACGACGTTATTGAACAGCAACGCAGTCACCAGCAGCACGCAAACGCCGCTTAGGACCGGGACAAAAAAGAATCCTGTTGAAGCGTTGCCGCTAAGCATGATCACCAGCGGATCCGCGCCCGCCGGAGGATGCACGCACCGCGTAAGTTGCATCAGGGCAATGGCAAGCCCAACGGACAACGCCATTTGCCAGATCCCCGGACCGGCGAACCAGAACACCGCCAACCCGACCGCAGTGGAAAGCAGATGTCCGAATACAAGGTTGCGGGGCTGCGCGAATGCACTATCGGGGGCGCCGAATAGCAAGACGCTCGACGCACCGAATGGCGCGATCAACAACGGACTGCTCGTCAGGTGCCCGAGCAGGGAGATCACGCCAATCGCCAGAAAACCACCCAGGAAACCGAATGCCGCTTGTTTGAACGGCGCTAAAGGAACTGCGGGCGCCGTACGGGCGATCTGTTCGTTCATGGTATTTAAAGCCCGGGGAATGCGCACGCCGGCCACGAACAGCCGGACCAGCGTGCCCACGGCATTAAGCCTTCTTGAAACGGGCGGCCTCTTCCGAGCCCGAGGTCGCATTACCTGCGCTGTACGAATGCGCGCCCACTCCCGCGAGACGTCCGCCATCGACGATCAGATACTCCTCGCGAATGGGTTCTTTAGCGAACCAGCATTCGAGGATCTCGCGCGTGCCTGCAGCGTAACGCGCCTGAGCGGAAAGCGTCGTGCCTGACGTATGCGGTGTCATACCCTGATGAGGCATGGTGCGCCACGGGTGATCGCTCGGAGCCGGCTGCGGGAACCAGACATCGCCGGCATAGCCTGCGAGTTGGCCGGATTCCAGCGCGCGCACAACCGCGTCGCGATCCACGATTTTTCCGCGTGCCGTGTTGATGATGTACGCGCCACGCTTCATCTTGCTGATCATCTTCTCATCGAAAAGATGCTCCGTTTCCGGGTGCAACGGACAGTTGATGGTCACGATATCGCATACGCGAGCCATCGATTCAGCAGTGGGGTGCCACGTCGCGCCAAGCTCGCGCTCGACCGCTTCGGGCAAACGATGACGGTCGGTGTAATGCAGCTTGACGTCGAAGGGCTTGAGCCGGCGCAGCACCGCCGCGCCAATCCGCCCGGCCGCCACGGTCCCCACGTTCATCCCTTCAAGATCGTAAGCACGCGAGACGCAATCGGCAATATTCCAGCCGCCCTTCTTGACCCACTCATGTGACGGCAGATAATTTCGGACCTGCGACAGGATCATCATGACAACGTGCTCGGCCACGCTGATGCTATTGCAAAACGTCACTTCAGCCACCGTGATGCCGCGATCAATTGCTGCCTGCAAATCGACGTGATCCGACCCAATGCCGGCTGTCAGCGCGAGCTTGAGCTTTGGCGCGCGGGCAATCCGCTCGGCGG